>CAIWUD010000566.1 GCA_903915775.1 uncultured Chloroflexota bacterium
CAACGGCGCACTTCAATCCGGCGAGCCAGGGCTACCAGGTGCTCTGGGGCGCAGGTACTTCACTCCTAGGTCAATCCTTCCCCGTTAGCACTACGCTCCCCCTAGCCACCCTGAGCACGGCTGAAGGGAGTAACTCGCTGAACGCCATGGGCTGGGTAACACAGACGATCACCGCGACCGCCAACCAAGCCTCGACACGCCTACGCCTCACCAGCCTCACTTCCGGTACCGCCGGGCCGGCCATCGATGCTCTGCGCGTGGAGCCGGTGACGAGCAACAGTCAAGCCGGCCAGGTGAGTGCGGGTAACGGTCACACCTGCGCAGTGACGACGGCGGGCCGCCTGCGCTGCTGGGGTGACAACGGCTTCAGTCGGTCCGACGTGCCGAGCGATTTGGGTACAGTGAGCCAGGTGAGTGCGAGATCTAGATACACCTGCGCAGTGACGACGGCGGGCAGCCTGCGCTGCTGGGGTGACAACAACTATGGCCAGACCAACGTCCCGAGCGATTTGGGTGCAGTGAGCCAGGTCAGCACGGGTCGCATGCACACCTGTGCGATTACAACGACAGGCAGCCTGCGCTGCTGGGGCTGGACCCAGTATGGCCAGACCAACGTGCCAAGCGACCTCGGCACCGTCAGCCAGGTGAGTACGGGTGAGCATCACACCTGCGCGCTCACGACGGGCGGCAGCCTGCGCTGCTGGGGTAGTAACTGGGAAGGTCAGACGAATGTGCCAAGCAACCTAGGCTCAGTGAGACAGGTGAGCGCGGGTCGCATGCATACCTGTGCGCTCACCACGGCAGGCAGCCTGCGTTGCTGGGGTTTAAATTACGACCAGATCAGTGTGCCGGTCGACCTAGGTACGGTCAGCCAGGTCAGTGCGGGCTATGACCACACCTGCGCCATCACAACGGCGGGTAGCCTGCACTGCTGGGGTAGGAATGACTATGGCCAATCCACTGTACCAGGCGACCTGGGTAAGGTCAGCCAGATCAGTGCGGGATGGTGGGCGCACACCTGTGCCATCACAACAGCGGGCAGTCTGCGTTGCTGGGGTAGGAATGACTATGGCGGAACGAACGTCCCCCGCTACCTCGACTCACGCGTCACCAACGGCGACCTGGAGCTCCCGTTGCTCAGTATTGGTAGCACTGCAACCTATACCGCCACCCAAGGCTTTGATAATTGGAGCCTCCCAACTGGCAGCGTCGACCTCGTGGCCCAGGGCCAGGCTGTCGACGGCCAACAGTGGTTAGCCCTCAATGGCAACGGACCCGGCGCAATCACCCAGGATATTCCAACACTCCCCGGTACTACCTACAGCATCACCCTAGCCCTCGCCAGAGAGCCAGGCGGCGACACGAAAGCAAGGAAGTTGGAGGTGCACTGGGGTATACCTACCCTCAGCCCAACGACCATCGCCTCAGCCAGTGGCCAGGTGGTTGCGCCACAGCTCGCTGTCGGTGGAGACGCGGAACTCCTGGCTAGTTGGAGCTCCGCTAGCAGCGGCCTCTTCGCCCAACGCATTGACCAGAATAGCACGCCCATCCTCACCCCAACCCTCATCGCTACCGCATCGAGTAACGGTGCCGCCATGGCCTACAACCGGACTCGCGACGACTACCTACTGGTCTGGCCCGACAACCGCAGCGGCACATCGCGCCTCTGGGGCCAGCGCCTCAGCGCGAGCGGCGTACTGCTCGACAACGACTGGAGCCCGCTCAGCGAGACACAGCCAAGCGTCAACTTCCCGGTCGTCCCGGATGGCGGCGTACGGCACAACACAATCATCAACAACAGCGGCGGTGGGGTTAGCCTAGGTGGATCCCAGGCACGCTATGTGACCATCGTACGGAACAACTTCTTCGACAACGGGAACCATGATCTCCTGCTCACTCCGAGTGCCGGGAGTAGCTTTCGAATTGACGTGAGTAACAACTTCTGGAACGTGGATGCAGCGGTCGTCGCCTCGCGTGTCCATGACTGTAACGACGACATCGTCGAGAGTTGCGGCAACAGCACCTCCACCCTTGGCGAACTACTCTACACCCCGCCCCTCGCCACGCCTGTGCTGCAGGCCCCAGCCTTTGTGCACCGCGTGAGCCTCAACCCAGCGACGGTGGGCAAAGAGCGGGGTAGCCTCAGCGTAGAGTTCAGTGCACCAATGGATCAACAGGCCATCCCGATGCTCAACTTCGCCGATGCGCGGCGGGGCACCACGGAGGTGATGCAAGAGGAGCCAGCCAGCGCCATGGCCAGAGACGCCCTAGGGCGCCTCTGGTTTAGCACCGGCAGCGGGCTGCGCATGTACGACGGGCGGCAGTGGAAGCTCTACACAACCGCCGACGGACTGGGGAGCAATAGCATCAGCGTCATCTATAGTGCCAGCAACGGCGATCTCTGGGTGGCCCATAGTGATGGGAATGCGAGCCTCAGCCGCCTGCGCGGCAGTAGCTGGACAACCTATCCACGCCAACTCGTGGTAGACACCAACGTAGACATCCGAGCGATTGGTGAAGATTCCCAGGGTGCCCTTTGGGTTGGTGATGGCAACGGATCCGGTGCTTTTCGCTACGATGACACCGATTGGCTTCGCTTCACGACGACGCAGGGCTTAGCGGGCAATACGGTCTTGGACATCGTGCGCGATGCCCAGAGGAGACTCTGGTTCCGCACCGACACTGGACTCAGCGTCTTCGATGGCGTGACGTGGACCACATACCAGCGAGCTAACGGGTTACCCTCAAACAACATAACTACTCTCTACGCTGATCGTCAAGGTAGGGTTTGGGTGGGGCTTGGCAGTGATACCCCCTCGCGACTAGCCATGTTCGATGGTGATACCTGGCACCTCTACGGTGTAGCGGAGACAGAGAACATCCTTACCTGTACGGAGATCACCTCCTTCGCTGAGCAGAGTGACGGCACCCTCTGGATCGCAGGTTGCGGTACCGTCACAGCCTATGATGGCACGACCTGGACACTAGGAACGCTCACGCTCTCTGCTACATCTCGCTTGCTCCTCGACAGCCAGGAGAACCTCTGGTTCAACACCCATGAGAACAAGCTCGCCGTACGCTGGCAGGGCCTCGACTACGCCTTCACCGATGGGCGCTGGACAAACGCCACGACCAACATCACCTCCACCTTCCAGGCAGCCTACGACTTTACACCCCTCGTACCACCAGGAAGCTATCGCGTCAGCGTTACGGACGCCGTAGACAACAACGGTATAGCGGCCTATAGCAGCAATAGCTACCAGTTCCAGGTTGACTTCGGGGCCGGTGTGGCGTTCGAACCACCGCTCGCACCGGTCGTTCACGCGACGAGCAGTGCCAATATCAACGGTATCACCGCAACCTGGAGTAGCAGCAGCACCGACATTGACCAGTACCGCTACGCGATAGGGACAGCACCCAACGCCCGCAACGTCGTTGGATGGAGCTACCTGGCCAGTAGCAGTTTCACCCGTACCGACCTGAACCTAAGGGCAGGCCAACCCTACTACGTCATGGTTCAGGCACGGAATAGCAGCGGGCTCTGGAGCGTTGATGGCGTGAGCAACATGGTGGTCGGCCCAGAACCTCAGCCAGTGCTCTCCATCAACTACCCCGACGGCGCTCCTGGCAGTAGCTTCCTCGTGATCGGCTACCACTTCCCGGCGGGAGCAGCGGTGCAGATCAGCATCAACGGGGTGGCGATCGGTACGCCCATCTCCGTAGAACAGGATGGCAGCTTCCGTGTACTGATCGCCACGAACAGCGGTGCCGCGACAGGCTACTACGTCCTCGTGGCAACCGTGACAACTAGATCGACAAGCCTGGCGCAGCCCAGCAGCGGTGCTGTCGACCAGCAGAGCTACCAACTCGCCGCTGATGCCCCAACGCGCCTGCCACCCCAGGGGGCGCCGTCCGCAGTCCCGGTACCACCAAGCATCCCGGCCCTCGCAGAGCTCCCGGTCGTCTATTTGCCCCTCATTCGACGCTAGAAACGTCCCAACACCCGCTCCGGTGATACCGGGGCACCGGAGCGGGTGTTGGCATCTAGGAAGGAACCCGCACCGTCATCTGTATATCTAACGTCACGGGGTTATCGGCGAACAACGCCCGTCCCCCCGGATGAAGGTTCGGATGGTAGACCTGTGCCAAGATCACGTCGTACCCCTAATGGTTGGGTTGGATGGAAGAGCATGTAGCCTTCGTAAGCCTCTTCTTGTGGAGAGACTACTGCAGTCAGGCTAGTTTGAGTGTAATCCTAATCCTCCCTTGTCCACCGCAACAGGGCGTGTTGCGATACGCCAAGCAGTGGGCAGCCGCACGTCCAACTAGGGAGGATTCTCCTGCACCGATGCGACCGAAACCGCCTCAATAGAAGCGCTAGACTGCACGGGTGATAGTTACCAGTCGGGCGATGGAACTGCGGAGACGCAGACCATTTTCCTAGTTAGGCCGCCGTCATTCATTGCTGTACTACTTGTCAACCTTTTCTACAGTACCCCCATTCATCTACCAAGCTTCTTGGCTCTTGCCTGGTTACGCAAGCTGCGGTACACTTTCCTTCGCAATTACCCTGACCTTAGCTATAGGTTTGCAATAGCGAGGGGTTATGATCCTATTCTACATCGATGAAAGCGGCACCGGATTGGGTGATAAAGGAAGCCCTTACTTCGTGCTATCAGCTACAGGGATTCCGGCTCAGGACTGGAAAATTGTTGACAGCCAAGTGGTCGGACTAAAACGTCGCCTAGTTAGTTGGGCCAAGCCAGAGGATTTTGAGATTAAGGGTCGTGATATGCGACGTGGCGAGAAGTTTTTTAGAAGGATGAACTGGCCTGAGCGAGTCAAAGCCATACACGATGTTGCGGACGTGATCGCTACGTCACCGTGTAGAATCTTTGCAGTCCAAGTAGATAAGCGCGAGCTTCCCGATTACGTGGCCTCGGATGACATGCTGTACCGCCTTTCTCTTTCGAGGCTGCTTGATGAAATAGAGCACGAGCTTGAGCGAATCAATCAACCGGGGATGTTAATGCTTGATATGCGGTCGGACCTCCATTCAAGTGTACAAGACCGAAGAACTGTAGATGCGTACCGAGATTGGGTAGCCTCACGCATAGGACAAACATACTTAACGGAACTGCCTTGGTTCGGCTTTTCTGCGTTTTACGCAGGATTACAGATAGCTGACTTCTCTGCGTATCTGATAGATTTCGTCTCGAACGAAGGCACCGCTGGTCGAGGAAGTTTGGAGCTACAAGAAGCGTTCAATAAGTTTCGGCATCAAGTACAACTTGTCTACATCCCGTAACAAAAGAGTGAACCCACGGCGATTGTTGCCGTGGGTTCAGGATCGAACAGTTCTAACAGGCGCATAGCATCTCAGCTATGCTATAAATCCCCGTACAGTCCGGGGCACCTTATCGCCATAGATTATAGTACGAGATAGCTGACACGTCAATAAGAATCATGTAAATCTTTACCCTTCGCCGGACGGCCCAACAAGCCGCTGGAGCTGACGCCGCTGTGCGGCCCGAAGATCGCGCCGATTTTGAAGGTTGGAATCACTCAACCACTTTCCCGATCTATTGGTGCGGCGCAGCTCAGCGCCAGATCGTTAGGTCGCACGACCACAAGAAGACTGTACGCGCCATGACAAGTGAACCCTATTGGAACCCGATGGTCCCTGAACTGACGGTAACCTCGCTGGAGGCGTCGCTGCGCTTCTACCTGGCGGCCGGGTTCAGTGTTCGCTTCAGCCGCGCTGGGCCTCCTTTCGCGTACCTTGAACTGGGGCATGCGCAGCTCATGCTTGAGCAGCAGTACCCGGAGGGGTGGAACATAGAGCCGCTGGATCGGCCACTAGGCAGGGGCATTAACTTTCAGATCGAAGTGCCGAGCGCAGAGAAGGTGCTCGCTGAGCTTGGGATGATAGGCGTACCGATATACCGCGAAATCAGAGACACTTGGTATCGCACGTCGCCTCAGGAAGAAGAAGGGCAGCGCGAGTTTCTCGTCCAAGATCCAGACGGCTACCTTCTGCGCTTTGCGGAGTACTTGGGCACTCGCAGTGCGGCCTAACCCCTCCAGCGAGCGGCGTCCAAAAGGCGAAGTCTTTTGGACGCCGCTCATGTCGAACGTTGGGCATGCTTCAATGTCGGCTGCGCCGACTTCGCACCCTTTGGAACATGCCTTAGGCCTTTATCAAATCTGGTCGCAATCGTTAGGAAATTCACGCCATGGACATCCCACGGATATTCAACATCACGGAAAGTGCTCACCGCATCCATAACCCGTTCACACCCGACAAGTTCACCACCCTCGGTGCTGCGTTGCGCCTAGAGTCAGGAGCACGAGTGCTTGACCTTGGCAGCGGTTCGGGCGAGATGCTGTGTACTTGGGCGCGTGACCACGGCATTGTTGGTACCGGTATCGACATGAGTCCATTGTTCACCGAACAGGCGAAACGGCGTGCCGAAGAACTCGGTGTTGCCCATCAGGTAACGTTCATTCACGACGATGCAACGGGTTACCTATCTGACGAAAAGACTGATGTAGCAACTTGTATCGGTGCCACCTGGATTGGCGGAGGCGTCGCGGGCACTATCGAGCTTTTAGCTCGAAGCTTGCGCGCCGGCGGGATCATCCTGATCGGTGAGCCCTATTGGCGACAATTGCCACCAACAGAAGAGATTGCCAAAGGCTGTCTTGCCAATTCAATCGCCGAATTTCTCACTCTTCCGGAACTTATCGCGTCGTTCGGAAACCTCGGCTACGACGTTGTAGAGATGGTGCTAGCCAATCAAGACGGTTGGGACAGGTACGAAGCGGCTAAGTGGCTCACCATGCGCCGATGGCTTGAGGCCAATCCTGACGATGAGTTGGCAGAAGAGGTTCGCTCAAAACTGGCCACGGAGCCTGAACGCCACGTGACCTACACACGCGAGTACTTGGGCTGGGGCGTGTTCGCACTCATGCCACGGCTCAACCTAAAAAGGGCCTAACAATGCGGCAAGAAGGGACAGCTTCAGGAACGACTCCGCCAGCTAAGGCATGTTTCAACCCAGTTTGACACTCTTCCAGGAGGTGTGAAAGGAAAAACCATGCGAGCGTATCGCACGCTATTAGCTCTACTCCTCCTCAGTACGATGCTACTGATGACTCTGCCGGTCTCCGCACAACCCGCGAGTCGCCACTTAGCGTTAGGCAATCCGAGCGGAGCAGTCAGCGATGTGAGCCGCCCAGATAACTACCTCATCGTTCGCGACCAGTACGCCCTGAGCTACCATCGCGATCAAGGCATTCCCAACTGGGTTTCCTGGCACCTTGAGGCTGTGGATCTCGGCGATACCCCACGCTACACAGGACGCTTTCTCAGCGACACCTCACTCCCCAGCGGTTGGTACCAGGTGAACCACGATGACTACACCGGGAGCGGCTACGACCGCGGCCACATGACCCCCTCTGCCGATCGTAGCGCGACCAGTCGCGACAACGAGGCCACATTCTTGCTCACCAACGTGCTCCCCCAAGCTCCTGCAAACAACCAGGGCCTCTGGGCCGACCTCGAGGGCTACGCCCGTAGCCTGGTTACGGCCGGCAATGAGCTCTACACCGTCGCGGGTAGCTCCGGGAGCCTGGGTACGCTCGCTGCCGGTCGGCTGAACATCCCAGCCAATCTCTGGAAAGTGATCCTGATCCTCCCTAGCGCACCCGGTGACGATGTGGCCCGTGTCACCGCCGAGACCCAGGTGATTGCCCTCTGGACCCCCAACGATGCCACGGTCACCGGGCGTTCGTGGCAGGAGTATCAGACCTCCGTACGCTGTATCGAGCAGCGCACAGGTCTCGACCTCTTCTCCGGGCTCGATGACGGGATCGAGGCCGCCCTTGCCGGCGCCGATTGTTCCACGCCGCTGCCCTCGGGGCGCTGCTTCCCCGAGACCGGCCACTGCATTGATGGTGCGATTCGCACCTACTGGGAGCGCAACGGCGGCCTTGCCGTCTTTGGCCTTCCCCTCACACCGCAGAGCAGCGAACGTGTCGAGGGACGTTCGCTCCAGGTACAGTGGTTCGAGCGCGATCGGCTGGAGATCCAGCCCGATGGGCTCGTTACCGCGGGGCGCCTGGGGGTCGAACGCCTGGAGCAACTCGGTGCACCGTGGCAGCAGGGTGCGACACCGCCTCCTGCCCCCGGGTGCGCAAGCTTTGCCGAAACCGGGTATCAGGTTTGTGGCGCTTTCCTCACCTACTGGCGCAACAATGGGGGGCTGGAGCGCTTCGGCTTCCCCGTAACGGGTGTGTTTAGTACGGAGCTTGAGGGTCGAACCTACACGGTGCAATACTTCGAACGCCGTCGCTTTGAACTGCACCCGGAGATCGGCCCGAACAGCGTCCTCCTCGGGCTACTCGGTCGCGAGCTACTCTTGGCACGCCAGGCTCCGCCTACACCCGTGGTACCTGTCGTCGGTGACTGCTCCTCAACGCCCAATCCTGCGGCAGCCCCCAACTTCCCGGTGGCCATCATCGCGATCGACAAGCGCGCAGAGACCGTCACCCTCCGCAATGTAAGTGGGGAATTGGTGAACCTCAATGGCTGGAAGATGTGCAGTCTCACCGGCAGCCAAGAGCATCCCATTGCAGGCACCCTTGCCCCGGGTGAAACGCGCAGCTTTGCCGATCCTGTGGGCAATATCTGGAACAACAGCCTGGATGATCCGGGTGCCCTCTATGATGCCCAGGGCCGACTGGTGAGCTACTTCCCGTGACCAGTGTATGAAAGGCGTGGAGAGCACAGCCCTCCACACAAAGCGAAGTGTAAATAGGTACAACACCTAATACCTATTCACACTCCTCCCGGAGCGAGGGTGTCTCGCCCTCGTGGCACACCTCGTACGGGCAACCCCCCGTGGTTGCCCGTCGTTGGCTACCCCAATCATGAACAATTACAACACCTACCCAACTTGCGGATCAAGATAATGCACAGTACACTGCGTGAGTCGGCAAGGTATATTATCAAGCCACACTCTGCGTCCCCTAGCTTACCCACATCGATGAGGAAACATGAGCGCGCTCGCGGGTCTCTATCCACCCATCACCACACCATTCACCCATGACGACCGTCTCGCCCTAGCCGAGCTTGAGCGAAACCTTGCTCACTGGATTGCGTCACCACTTGACGGTGTGGTGATGCCTGGTTCTAACAGTGAGTCGGTATTTCTCACCCGTGAGGAGCGGCTCGAGCTCTGGCGTGTCTGTGCCAATCTGCTCAAGAACAGTGGTAAACGCCTGATCGCTGGGACAGGGGCCGAGACGACCGCCGAGACGATCGCCCTGACCGAGGAGGCGGCCAAACTTGGTGCGGCGGCGACACTCGTTCTCCCCCCCTTCTTCTACAAAGCCGCCCTGACCCCCGAGGCGCTGATCACCCACTACCGAGCGGTCGCTGATGCCTCCCCCATCCCGGTCCTCCTCTACAACGTTCCGGCCTTCACCGGCATCGACTTTGTACCAGCGATCTTCATGGATCTTGCGCAACACCCGCAGATCGTTGGGGTGAAGGATAGTAGCTCAAACGTCGTCAAGATGGCCGGGGTGCTAGCAGCCTACCCCGACTTCCAGGTGTTTGCCGGTACCGGGAGCGCGCTCCTACCCTTCATGAGCCTTGGTGCGGTTGGCGGGATCATGGGGTTGGCTAATGTAACTTCTGAGCCGCTGCGAGCCATTGTCGATGCGTTCCACGCGGGCGACATGGCCTCTGCGCGCCGACATCAACTCAGTGTCGCCGCCCTCAACGAGGCAGTCACGGCACGCTACGGGGTGGCCGGGCTGAAGTATGCGATGGATCGTGTCGGGATCTACGGTGGCCCCGTTCGCAGACCACTACTGCCCCTCAACGCAGCGGGGCGCGCCGATATCGATCGGCTCCTTGCCGCCCTCGGCCTGGGCGTCGCAGCGTAGGGGAACTAAGCCTGCGCAACCTGCTGGGAGCAACGGCTTGCACACACACGGATCATCGGTAGGAAGAGAGGGCAGGAGTTTGGCTCCTGCCCTCTTGCACACTGTCATGCAGTGCCCCCGTCTACGAAGCCCTACGCCGACTACGTAGAAACTGGAGCGTTGTCCAGATGAGGGTCGCCGCGATAATCGGCAGTACTAGCAGCATCGCGTTGGTGAATGTCTCCAACGCCGGGTTTGCCGTGGCAACTAGGATCAGGAAGAGGGTGTAGGCTACATAGCTAGCGAGGAAGAGAAAGCCCTCCCAGCGCGCAATGCTGAATCCGGTGAAGAAGATGGGTAGGCATGCCAGAGCCACTGCGATCATAATTGGCATGTCGAAGCTGATGATGAGTGGGTTCACCGTGAGGCCGCCTGGGGTGACTATTGCCGCGATACCAAGGATCCCGAGGATATTGAAGATGTTCGAGCCAACCACATTCCCAATCGCGATATCACGCTCCTTGCGAATGGTTGCAATGATCGACGTAGCGACTTCAGGGAGGGAAGTACCAGCGGCTACAATGGTCAGACCGATGATCAGGTCGCTTACCCCAAAGGCTTGGGCGATCGCCGTCGCCGAGTCGATCAGCCAGCCTGCACCAAGCACCAACGTACCGAGACCGGCGAGGATAAAGCCTACCTGGTGCGCGATGTCGCCAGCCCTTGTGGTGCCCCCCTTGCCAAAGAGCGATCCAGCGATGAAGAGGAGTGCACCGGCAACGAAAAAGCCGGTGACGACTATGTCGAACCAGCCGAGCAGGTAGCCGACCAGGGCCACTACCAGCACTCCAACCGCACCCAGCAGCCAGAGTGGGCTCTTTCCGGCAATCGTATCAATGGTCACAGGCTCGTCACCACCCTTGGCCGCTGCCGTCTCCTGACGACTTGCAATGATCGACCAGGCGGTGTAACCAATCATACCGGTAAAGAGGAGAAGCCCATCGATCAGGCCGATCGCACCGTCAAGGGCGAGGATGAGCAGGAGCAGTGAGGTACCGATCATGATTGGCACCTCGCGGCGTACCAGTTGTCGCGAGACGAGCAGTGGTAAAATAAGGGCACAGATACCCAGGATGAAGAGGACGTTGAAGATATTCGATCCAACCACATTCCCAACGGCAATATCGGAATTACCGGATAGACCAGCCTGGATGCTAACCGCAAGCTCGGGTGAGCTTGTGCCAAACGCAACCACGGTGAGGCCAATCACTAGGGGTGAAATCCCGAAAACGGCGGCCACACTCGATGCACCACGCACGAGCAGTTCACCGCCTACGACAAGGAGTACCAAGCCAGCGATAAGTAGTAGGATGATAGTGATCCAATCCACCAATATGTCTCCTTAGACTAGCGATGTAGCACACATCCAGTTAAGTGTAACCCATGTTTTAACTGCACGTGACCCTCCTACGAGAGGTGTGAAGGGGCATAATAGCCAACCTAGTCCTGGTAGCGCCAGACCATCACACTGGCGCAGCGAAAACGCATATCCCACCATTATTAATTGTAGACAAACAGCCTCAACTGTCGCAAGGAGAGCCGTTTCATGGACACGATGTTCTGGCTTTGGGGAGGGTTTCTGGTCTTTGTATGTGCAATGCTCGCCCTTGACCTAGGGGTCTTCCACCGGAGTGCTCACGAGGTATCGGTCAAAGAGGCCGCTATCTGGAGCGTAGTCTGGATCAGTCTGGCCCTGATCTTCAACCTCCTCATCTACCTCTTCTGGCACATCCTCGTACCAAATAGCGCATACAGTTCGTCTGATGCAGCATTGGCCTTCCTCACCGGCTATCTCATCGAGAAGGCGCTCAGCGTCGATAATATCTTCGTCTTTGTGCTGATCTTCTCCTACTTCGCCGTACCGAGCAAGTATCAGCACCGGGTACTCTTCTGGGGTATCCTTGGAGCTCTGCTGATGCGGGGCGCAATGATCTTTGCCGGCACAGCGCTGATCAAGCAGTTCCACTGGATCATCTGGATCTTCGGTGCCTTCCTGATCTTTACCGGTATCAAGATGGCCACCTCTGGCGAGGAGAAGCTCGAACCGGAGAAGAACCCGGTGGTACGCCTGTTCAGACGCTTTATGCCCGTCAGTGATAGCTACGATGGGCAGAAGTTCTTCACCAGGAAGAATGGGGTGGTGATGGCCACCCCCCTCTTCCTCGTACTCATCATTGTGGAGACGACCGATCTCATTTTTGCCGTGGACTCGATCCCGGCTATCTTTGCGGTCACCCAGGATGCATTCATCATTTTCACCTCAAATGTCTTTGCCATCCTCGGGCTCCGTGCACTCTACTTCGTGCTCGGTGGGGTGATGGACAAGTTCCACTACCTGAAACTCGGGCTCTCGGTCGTCTTGGCCTTTGTCGGCGTCAAGATGCTGCTCCCCGATGCCAGCCAACTGCTCCTTGGCTATAGCTACAAGATCCCTACCGCGATCTCCCTTGGGGTCGTTGCGGGCGTGATTACGATTGCGGTCATTGCCTCACTGGTGCGGGCAAACCGTCTGGAGCAGACCGCTACGCCCGGTGGTGGTAAAATTCACTGATCGACACCATGCCCACCCTGCCCCTGGGAGGGTGGGCACAGGTACGGAATGACCATTGGTCACCCAAGTGTTGATCAACCCCCTGTAGATATGGAGATCTTCCCCTCATGCTCGACGATCTACTGATCTGGCTCCAGAACTGGATTACCTCCATCATTCAGACGATCGGTTACCCTGGTATCACCTTCGTCATGCTCGTAGAGAATCTCTTTCCACCCATCCCTTCAGAGCTCGTCATGCCCTTTGCCGGCTTTCTGGTTGCAAAGGGTGAATTGAACCTCGTACTGACCATCGCCGCCGGTACACTCGGCTCGGTTGTTGGCGCAGTGGTTCTCTACTACATCGGGATGTTGGCCGGTGAGCCCCTCGTTCGCCCCTTCTTTCGTCGCTTTGGCGCGTGGTTCCTCCTCAGCGAAGCCGACCTCGACAAGGCACTGGGTGCCTTTACCCGCCACGGCGAGTTGATCGTCTTGGGAGGCAGAGTGGTCCCAATTATTCGGAGTCTGATCTCACTACCTGCCGGGATGAATCGTATGCCAATGGGCCGCTTCATCCTCTTTACCACGCTGGGCTCACTCATCTGGACGAGCCTGTTGACCGTTGGTGGCATGCTGCTCGGTGCGGCTTGGGAGCAAATTATTGGCTTTGTGGAGATCTACCAGGACATTGTGCTGGTGCTGCTTGCCGTTGCCCTGCTGATCTTTGTGGGGGTACGGCTCTGGGGTCGCTTTAGCGGCTCCCGTAGCCCTGCGGCCTAGCACTAACACGTACCCGAGGGAACCACGAACGTTCCCTCGGGTGACTCGGTGGCTAGTCAACTATATACGCTCGACGCGTGGACCATCCGGCGTGTCACGAACCTGCCAACCAAGCTCGGCAAGCTGGCCACGAATCTGGTCTGCTGCCGACCAGTCACGTGCGGCTCGTGCCTCTTTACGGGCTGCAACGAGCTTCTGCACGTCAGGAGGGGGCGCAGCGGGCTCTTCGGACGGTGTCGACTCGGCAGCAGACGGTTTGGCCATATCCGCCCACACGCTGGGCTCAAGGCCTGCTGCGAGATCGGGGAGGCGAAATGCCCCCAGGCGATCGAGTGCAAACTGGGCACGACGCTCATGGCGCTCTTCGCAGCGGTCCGGTCTGATAATGGTCACTCCGCCGCGTCCAAGCACTGTGGCGACTCCCCCAGAGAGATCGACCAAGAGGCTGGTATGTTCGTCAATACCGACCACCGTGAGGTCGGCAGGGAGGAGTTCCAGCATCCGCTTGAAGCGCTCCTGACCAAGGAAGCAGCGACTCGTATCGAGCTCACTTCCCCCTTCACTATTGTCCCAGTGGGGAAGGAAGACGAGGTTGAGCCCGTATGGACCGAAGAAGTCGAGCCCGGCACTCCAGTGGAGATCGGTACCAACCTTGAAGATCTCGTAGACGGGCAGAGCGAATGCACCCATTGCGATGGTAGCGGCACTCGCCGTGATCAAGGGTGTGCCTTGGCGCTGACGCGCCAGCACACGCTGCCAGGCTAGGCTAGCGCTGAGTTGACGAACGGTGTAGGTGGGACTACCAGCACCAAGGAAGATCAGCTGCGCCTGACGCAGGAACTCTGTCGTTGCCGGGTCATCCGGACTGAAGGCACTCCCACGGGCACGTGCAGGGAGCAGCGTAATCGTGGGGTGGAGGTTTTGCAGGCGCACCCGCAGGTAGTCGGCAACTTTGCGCGCAACAGCCTCTGAGTTGGGCTGAAAGCCTGCCGGCGTCTCCAGAATGGCAATCTGGAACGGGGAGGTGGAACCATTGGAGAGCCGATCGTAGAGGACGCCGGCATGGGCGGTAGTCTCACCTGAACTGATCAAAGCGACCGAACCGGGCAATCTCTGGTGGACAGAAGCTACAGGTGTCATCTACTCCATCCCTAAGGCATGCTGCCATTTCGGCTGCGCCGACTTCCTACGCCGGCACTACCAGAGCTAGGTTTGGTTCTTTGTGGAGGGGCTACGCCCTCCACACCTCCCATACGACGGTCAAGCTGGCGTAGCCGAAATTGAGCCCTGAAGTTGACGCTGAGAGCGTATACGCTGCCGCAAAAGCACAATGGTACCGCCAATCATGCCCGCCTGATCGAGAAGCGTACTTATGGTCAGCCCCCAGCCCCAGGCAAAAATGCCAATAACCCCTACGACCGATGTTCCCAGCACTGGGATCATCATCATGCGCTGGGTGTCGGCAACGCTTTGGGCTAACTTGAAGAGGAGCGGGAGGCGTTCAAGGCCCTCTTCCATTAGCACGATATGGGCCGTATCAATCGCGGTTTGCGTAGAACCAACCATTGAGACCGAAACGTTCGCCTGCTTCAGGGCAATCGCATCGTTGATACCGTCACCGATGAAGCAGACCTTGCGCCCCTCTGCCTGGAGACGGGCGATCAGCTCAGCTTTGCCTACAGGTAGGATTTCGGCGTAGAAGCCGTCGGCACCAACGGCGAGCGCGGCCTGCTGCGTAGGGGTTGGCTGATCGCCAGAAACGAGCAGCACCGTGCGAATCTTCGTGTTTCGGCGGAGCTCTTCAATGATAGCACGGGTTTCGGGACGGAGCGGTGCCTTCAAGATCAGAACACCGATCACCAATCCGTCACGCGCCACCCAAACACACAACTTGCCCTGCTGCTGAGAGGTAGCCTGTAACTCTACGAGCTCGGGGGGCAGTACAATCTCCGATCCAGTCATGAAGCGGGCGCTCCCCACATGAATGGTGTGAGCGCCCACCTGTACGATCAGCCCGAAGCCAACCTTAAAGGTCGCCTCATCAATAGGTACTACCACAATCCCTAAGGAGTGGGCTGCGGCCATGATGGCACGCGCGATCGGGTGGCGCTGGTACTGTTCCGCTGCAGCGGCATAGGCGAGCAGTTCTGTCGACGACATATCGTCCACACACTGGATCGCCTCAAGTTGTGGCTCGCTCAGGGTCAGGGTTCCAGTCTTATCAAAGATGAGGGTGTCGATGTCGAGCAGGAGCTCCAACGATCGCCCATCTTTGATCAAGATTCGCTGCCCTGCTGCAGCGCTAAAGCCATTCATGATCCCGAGGGCGGCAAAGTTGTTGAGCTGGCGGTAGGGGTGGTTATTCACCATCGCAGCGGCAGCATCGAGCCCTAGGAGTGACAGGGTAACCGCTGATAGTCCCAGCGTTGGGGCGACAAGATCATTTGTCAACTGTTGCATCTGCAACTGACGACCTGAGCGCAGATCGACGGTCCTGTCCATGACCTCTTGGATACGTGCCACAATGGTGGCACTTCCAGACTCCACTACACTCACTACCACCTTGCCCGCGACGAGAAGCGTAGAGGTGTAGAGGCGATCACCCACCCCCTTCTCAACCAGCACCGCCTCACCGGTCAACATCTGCTCATCGACCGTTGCTACCCCTGAGTGAATGATACCATCCACCGGAGTCGTCTCGCCGGCATGCACGAGCACCAGATCCCCTGGTTGCAGATCTTCGAGTGATCGTTGGATCTCCTGACCATCGACAATCACCCAGACCGGCTGCATGGGCTGCATGATGGCATTCGCGAGATCGTGTCGCAACTGGTTCCGGATCATCATGAGCAGCTTTGAGCTGAAGTAGAACGACGTGATAGTGAGATTCCCCAGCACCCAGTAGCCACCACCGATGTAGGCGAGGTTCACCACCGTTAAGAGCAGATCGACATGCAGAGTCTTCTCTTTGACGAGTTTGGTATAGGCGCTCTGCGAGAGGTGCCACGTGCCGTAGAGCAGACCAGGCAAGCTGAGCAACTGGAGCGGCGGTGCCAAAAGTTGGCCAACTGCTGCCACACCTAACGATGCCGACGAGATGTAAAGCCCCCGGTTGACCATGCGTGTCTCAGGGCTGACCTCGGTCATGGGTAAGCTGCGACCCAACTGCTGCTGCTGCGCTCTTCGTGGGTCGACCCAGCGAGCCAAGAGACCCTCCACCCATGGGTTGAGGTACTCATGCTCGATATGCGTGAGTCGGCTCTCGAGATGAGTACCCTGGTCACGAACCTTCTGCCACATCTCCTGCAGCTGTTGACGGAGATCACGTTGTAGGGGGCGTATGCGCTGGTACACACTCATCGATGTCATCATCTGTCTTTCATCACTATACGGGAGGCTTGGAGGGCTTATGCCCTCCACAAAACAACCAACTACCAACGGGTCAAACTGGTGTTCCCAACGCTGGTATGAACTGTTGGGTCAGTGTGTCCACAAGACCAAAATCAGTGATACGGGTGAACGGAGCAACGGGCAGTGCTAGGCTCGAAATAGCCAATACCGGCGACGTCCCACCGAGGCCGAGCTCGCGTGCAGCCTGGTTGAAGGCCCGTACCTCGGCAGCAACATGCTCGACCGGTTCGAGCGACATCAGCCCAGCCACCGGTAGACGCACCGTAGCAAGCACGCTACCATCCTGCACGAGGGCCGCACCCCCACCCATGGCTGCAACCGCCTGGGCCGCAACAAGCATCTCTTCGGGGGTACGTCCCGCTACGATCAGGTTATGGCTGTCATGAGCGACCGTAGTCGCAAGTGCACCTGCACGAAGCCCAAGTCCGCGCAGGAGCGCCACCGTTGGAGGATGGGTCTGGCCGTGGCGTGGTACAACGCTGAGCAGCAGCATATCCTCAGGCAGTGGTAGCTGTAGGAGACCAGCAGCAAATGGTAAGCTTACCATACCCAGTCTGGTCGTTCGGTTCGCCGAGATCTCGATTACATGGAGCTCCTGCTCACCCGCTGCCCCAGCATGGTGTAACTGGAAATGCTCTACACTCAGTGGCTGAATGCGCACACTATTCTGGTCTGGTGGGGGTACAGGATCAACGATATCGGTAACCAGGGTACCATCACGAGCCACCACGCGCCCCCCCGCAATGACGACGCGGGCACGGAGATCACGCAGCGAATCGACGAGTAGGATATCGGCGAGTTTACCTGGTGCAATCGCACCAAGATCGTGCAGACCGTAGCGTGTAGCCCCGTTCAGCGTGGCAAAGCGCACCGCAAGAGCCGGATCGACGCCATGCTCGATCAGCACACGCAGACCTCGATCCATGTGGCCACGTTCGAGGAGATCCGCCGGATCGATATCATCAGTACAGACCGCAACATTCCAGGGGTGCGGGATCTCCTGGAGGGCCCGGGCAAGTCCTGCAGCCATGCGGCGGAAGGTGTTCTCACGGCAGTAGATCCACATCCCGGCGCGCAGCTTCTCGACCATCTCCGGCCAGTCACGGGCCTCGTGGTCCGAGTCGACACCCGCAGCGAGGTAGGCAGCGAGATCGCGCCCAGTGAGCAGCGGAGCGTGACCTTCAAGCATCTTCGCCTGAGCCAGCCCTGCCTCAGCAATCGCAGCTGTACGCGGATTCTGCCGCACCATCCCCACATAGTCCATTAATTCGGCTACACCTACCACCCGTGGCCAAGTGAGCATCTCCGCGACATCGGTGGCATCAAAGGAGGCACCAGCAGTCTCAATCTCAGGCACCGAAGGCACACTCGAGGGGATCGTCAGGTAGACGCGTAACGGCAAGCCCTCGCTGGAGCGTAGCATATACTCGACCCCAGCCCGACCAGTGACATTGCCAATCTCATGGGGGTCGATCACCACCGTGGTGGTACCAAAGGGCAGCACGGCACGGGCGAAGTTTGGTGGCGTCACCATCGTCGACTCGATATGCACGTGGGTATCGATGAATCCAGGAATGGCGATCATCCCACGGGCGTCGAGCTCTTCTGCCCCCTGTAACCCATACTGCCCACCCTGATCGACAATCGCGATCCGATCACCAAGTATGCCAAAATCGGCCGGATAGATCTCACCCGTGTAGACGTTGAGCAGGTCGCCACCACGGATCACCAGATCGAGTTGTCGATCCCCACGCGCCGCCTCAACCAGTGCCTTCCTTCCCATGGTAGCTCCTTCGGGTATCTTTTTGATGCGATCTGTATCTGTATTGATATGCTTCACTTTCGACTGCACCGACGTGACCGTCTGGCGCTGCCAGGGCTGGGCTGGGGTTGTTCGTGGAGGGCTGCGCCCTCCACACCTCCCGCACGCGAGTGAACCGTTATACCTCACCCTCATCCTGCAGACGACAGGCGGCGCAGGTACCAAAGAGTGAGATGTGGGCTAGTCGCGCCTGGAAACCGTAACGCTCCTGGAGCGCTGCAGCCACTGGTACAAGGAGTTCCGGCTCAACTTCGATCACCGTATGACACTGATCACAGACAAGATGGTGGTGGTTATGGTGCGCACTAAGCAGTGAGTAGACCATATGGTTCCCACCAAGGCTCGTCTCGCTCACTAGGTCGTGCTGGTGCAACCACTTCAGCGTACGGTAGATCGTCGCCTGGTCGATCTGCAGGTTTGGGTAGCGCAACACGATGGCCCGCGCAATTGCCTCAGCACTCAGATGCTGCTCGCTATTCTGTAAGATCTCGAGCACTAACCGCCGCTGAGGCGTCAGCCGCTCACCGCGTCGGCGCAACTGCTCGACTAGATCCGTAAACACTTCCATCAGTTCCTGCTACCTTCTTGCGCGAGGTGCGACGGACACAAACATCCCTAGAGCCATTATAGGTTGGCACCCAGGGGGCGTCAATCAACAGAGGAAGTTGAGGCTTCACGCAACCAGCCTACGGGAGGTGGGGAGGGCACGGCCCTCCGCCAGGGAGACATGGCAATAGGTACCAGGAGTTGAAGCCTCACGCAACTAGTTGAAACAGCTGTATAATACAGCTGCAACTATTCGCACGAGGTCGCCTCCTGCACTACTCGTCCATGCGACAAGAACGGCGTCCGAACTGGGACCCCACAGGTAATGAGCACACGAAAGAGGTACGTGGCATGAATTGGCAGAACATTGCCGACGGACTGGTACTCGGACTGCACATCCCCGACGGTTTTCTAAGCGCCCCAGTGGCGCTGATCTGGTGGGTGCTCACCATTGGCGCACTGGCACTCGCCGTGCAACGGGTCGGTGTTGAGCTCAACGAGCGTCAGGTACCACTCATGGGTGTGATGGCCGCCTTCATCTTTGCCGGCCAGATGCTCAACTTCCCCGTATTGGGGGGGACTTCTGGTCACCTCTTGGGTGGTGCGCTTGCAGCACTCCTGCTCGGTCCCTGGGCAGGAGTGCTCGTCATGAGTGCCGTGGTGACCCTCCAGGCCCTCCTCTTCCAG
Source organism: uncultured Chloroflexota bacterium (assembly GCA_903915775.1). GTDB lineage: Bacteria > Chloroflexota > Chloroflexia > Chloroflexales > Chloroflexaceae > Viridilinea. The sequence continues at coordinate 19,772 of CAIWUD010000566.1, forward strand.
GATGGCGGGCTCTTGGCAATTGGCGCAAATGTCTTTAATATGGGCGTTGCCACGGTTGCGATCGGCTACCTGCTCGGCATGCCGCTACTGCGCACCTTCGGCGGGAAGCGCTGGGGCTTGATGCTGATCGGCTTCATCACCGCCTGGCTATCGGTGATGGCCGCCGCACTGCTGACCTCGCTGCAACTCGTCTTCTCCGGCCTCTCGGCTACCGTCGTCTTCCCGGCCATGATCTTCGTCCACGCCTTCATCGGGATTGGTGAAGGACTGATCACCGTGGCGGCGCTCGCTTTTGTCGTTAGCACGCGCCCCGACCTCGTAAGTAGCTTGGCCGGCTTCCTGAACAAGGAGGCCCTGCAGCAACCGGTCGATAAGCGCACGATTGGCCTGGTCACATTCGTTGGGCTAGGCTTTGCCGCACTTGCCGCCCTCCTCTCACCTCTGGCTTCGGGCGATCCCGATGGGCTCGAGCGCGTAGCTGAGAATCAAGGATTCCTTGAACGGGCTATGGATGCCCCCTACACCATTATCCCTGACTATACCGTACCCTTCCTTGGCGAGACGCCCCTCTCAACGATTGCTGCCGGGATGATTGGGCTGCTCATTCTCTTCGCTTTGATGTATGGCCTGGCCTTAGTCCTGCGCGGACGCAGCTCAGACTCACGCACCCGGAGTTGAAAGCGAATGGCTACACCCCATCTACTGCTCGACCGCTATATCGATGCTGAGAGTCCACTGCACGCCCAGGATGCACGGGTCAAGCTGCTCTTGACCCTGGCTCTGGTGGTAGCCCTCGCCCTGCTCCCTGCCGGGGCTTGGGTCGCCCTCCTCGTCTTTGCCCTGATCATCTGGACGGCAGTCTACCAGGCACATATCGGCCTGCTGCGCACCATGCGTCGCTCACTGGTTGCGCTGCCCTTCGCCCTGGTGGCCGTCACCCTCCTCATAACCCGTCCCGGCGAACTGCTACTCAGCTGGTCGTTCGGCCCCTGGCGCCTAGCGATCACCGATGCCGGGGTCACGGCCTTCCTGAGCGTGCTCGTGAAGTCGTGGCTCTCGGTGCAGGCGATGTTATTGCTTATGTCAATAACTCACTTCGCCGATCTGCTGCGGGCACTGCGCCAGCTACGCCTGCCGCCCGTACTGGTAGCGATCCTCGGTTTTGCCTACCGCTACCTCTTCATCATGACCGATGAGGCCCAACGCATGCTCCGCGCCCGAGAGTGTCGTAGCGCCGCACTACCGGGTCAGCCTGCCGGTGGTAGCATTACCTGGCGGGCTGCCGTGGTGGGGCGTATGGTCGGTACCCTCTTCATCCGTGCCTACGAACGGAGCGAACGGGTCTACGTGGCCATGCTCTCGCGCGGTTTCAACGGCAACCTGGTCAGCCTGGATGAGCGTCCGCTCAGTCCGAACGAACGTGGTTTTACACTTCTTGGCACCGCTGCTGCTGCGGCTGTAGTCTGGGCCAGCTATCTCTTTGGGTAGATGATGCTCACTGTTCAGCGCCTCTCCTACCGTTATCCGGATGGGACACCCGCACTCCACGATATCAACCTGCAGATCGCGGCAGGCGAAAAGGTTGCCCTCCTTGGTCCAAATGGGGCGGGTAAGAGCACCCTCCTGCTCCACCTCAACGGTGTGCTGCGCGGGCAGGATGGATCGGTAGTGATCGATGGTTTGACGGTGAATGACCAGCATATCCGCACGGTACGGGCGCGGGTCGGTATGGTCTTCCAGGATCCTGACGATCAACTCTTCTCGCCAACGGTCTTTGATGACGTGGCCTTCGGTCCCATCCACATGGGCTTGCAACGGGCTGAGGTGGAAGCGCGTGTTGAGCGCGCCCTGGCCCAGGTTGGTATGGCCGGTAACGAACAGCGCATGCCGCACCACATGAGCCTCGGTCAGCGTAAACGTGTGGCTATCGCTACGGTGCTCTCCATGTCGCCCACGCTCCTGGCCCTCGATGAGCCCTCAGCTGGGCTCGACCCCCGTGCACGACGCGGGCTCATCGAGTTACTCCAGGAATTGCCCCTGGCGATGCTCGTCTCCACCCACGACATGCGTATGGTCGCCGAGGTCTTTCCCCGTACCATTGTGCTGAGCCAGGGGCGTATTGTCGCTGATGCAGCAACAACAACTCTCCTTGCGGACGTCGACCTGTTGGAGCGCTATGGCCTTGAACGGCCCTAGACGTGCGTTGCACCACTTCTACACCCCCCCTGTACGGGCAACCCCCCGTGGTTGCCCCTCCCGCCCGTACGGGTAGCCCCCCGTAGCTGCCCCACCCGCGGTCGCTTTGTTGTCGATCCCGTTCCATGGTATGCTTGAGAAGAGCTAGTGCCTGTCCCCCCCCAGACGAAGGTTCACAACCGAGTTCTGATCTTCGCCACGACCCGCACCGGGGCTGAAGGCCTGTGGGCACGATCCGTGAAACCTTGTCCTTTAGCGAAAGCAGCGGTCTATGATCCAACGCGTCGCAGTGATCTATAACCCCTTCTCGGAGGCCTCGGCTGAACGCTCGTTGCACGCTGCCGCCTGGCTACGCGGTCGTGGCATCATGACGTGGCGTGGTGTTTCGCAGGAGGCGCGTGATAATCCGAGTGCCATCAATGATGCCGACCTGATGGTCGCAATGGGTGGCGATGGTACCGTCCTACGTGCCGCTCGCCTCTGTTTCCCCCTCGACCTCCCCCTTCTGCCGGTTGCCCTTGGCCATCTGAGCTTCATGGCTGAAGTGCAGCCCGATGAGATCTTCGACGGGCTGGAGCGCATCATCCAGGGGGGGGGGTGGCACGACGAGCGCACCCTCATCCGTGCCCTGCTCTACCGTGATGGGCAGGCGATCGCCGATTTCACGGCACTCAACGAGGTGGTACTTTCGCGCAGCGATGTGAGCCGGGTGATCAAAGCTCATGTCAGTATTGATGATTCGCCATTGACTACTTACCATGCCGATGGCGTCCTGGTTGCCACGGCCACCGGATCGACCGCCTATGCCCTTGCGGCCGGTGGATCGATCGTGGACCCGCGCTCACAGGCCCTCATCCTGGTGGGTATCGCCCCCCACCTCAGTCGGGTGCCTTCCATGGTACTCCACCAGGATGCGGTGGTGACGATTCGTGTTGCTAGTCGGCACGACGCCATGCTGTCGGTCGATGGTCGGGACAATGTCACGCTGCACTATGGCGATGAAATTGTCGTACGTCGTAGCCCTAAGGTCTGTACTTTCGTCCGTATTCGTCCGAGTAGTCAGTTCTACACCCGGCTGGTCGCGCGCCTGCATCGTGAAGATGAAGAGTAGTAACCCTGCAGGGCTACAGGTTTGCTTGAGGAGTGGAGAGAGATGTTTCGCTATCTTGGTGCCTCGGTGAGTGGCCTGATCGCTGCCCCAATTGAGGCCATTTGGGAGCTTGTGAGCGATCCTTCATGCCACCCGCAACTTGCTGGTAGTGGTGAGGTACGCTCAGTCGAACTTGTCGACCATCAGCCAATGGGCCTTGGGTCGGTTTTTCACTCGCAACAGCATATGCGCGGGCTGAGTTACGTAACTGCCAATCGCACCGTGATCTGGGAGCCCCCCTTTCGCTTCGCGTGGCGGGTTGGCTTCCGTTTTGCTCCTGGTGTGGCCCAGATCTGGATGTTTAGCCTCACCCCCGAGGCAGGTGGCACGCGGGTTGAGAATGCGGTTGCACTGCCCTACGCGCTGCCCACCTTCTTTCCGTTCCACGTAGCCCACGACGAGGTCGGGCGCCGCGAAGTAGCGGTGATGCTCCCAACCCTCGATAATCTCGCGCAGTTACTGGGGGTCCTGGCGCCAACCGCAATTCGTAGCAGTGAACGTGCCCCTGCGGTACTCACCGCGCTCTTGCCGTCACCTCTCCTCCAGGGTGCTCTCATGGTTGGCGGGGGCGCGACACTGCTCTATACCCTCGTACGCCCACGCCGGCAGCGTTGATCGTACCTCTTCACACGTCTCCCCGGTGGAACGAAGGGAGAGTTGTTTGTTGTTAGGGCCGAGCCCCTCAAAGGGTGTCACGTGACACGCTCCCCGGGAGCGCGGGCGGCTCGCCCGCAACGGTACGACACGGTGCACACGGGCTACGGATCGTACCGGAAACTTTCCCCAGGCTCCCATGAGCTGCTCTGCGGTGGTCCGGGCCTTGGCACGCTCGCACAGCGCATGGTGACGCACGGGAATGCCCGTTCTCGAACGAGTGCAACCCCCTGAGGGGCTGCGCCCTCCACGCCTCCCGTTTGCTGGCCATGTTGTATGGGAACACCGAGCGCCTGCTCAGTGTCTTTGGAAACCAGTCACGCTGATCTGCACCTTCCGTATGCTTGCCTATACCGAACCTCAGGGCATGGGTAGGCCCATGACCGTGAAGCCGCCACCCGTTCCACCCCCTGGGTAGATCGAGCGTTCAGCAACAATTGGCTGTGTTGACCGCACCAGTGCGGTTACGAGTGGCTCACTGGGGTAGAGCTCGTGCAGTGCTAGGGTGTAGCGTGAGCCCGCCGCTACCGTGAAGCGCTGCCTCTCCGCTGTGGCCCCGCTAAAACGCAGGTCGACGGTCACTTGGGCTGGTAGTGGCCCCGGGTTGCTCACACAGAGGTAGTAGTGAGCATCCTGTGTCCACCCGTCCGCAAAGGCCCAACCTAGGGCAAGCGCGCTTGCCCCTATACTCAGACTACCGGCCCGATCGCCGTTGAAGCGCAACTCGCGCTCAGCCGCAATCGGCAGATCGGAGCGGATCAGGGTGCTGACCCCGCGATCAGGGACAATCTCACGAGCGTCGATCGTCAATGGCATGCGTGGCGCTACTACATACCGGCGAGTCACCCACTGCCCATCCCGATCCATAAACGTAGCCTCAACACGGCTGACCTGATCGTTGGGGTTGAGTAGGGTGATGCGCATTCTGAAGTCGCCTTCAGTCGTACCTTCAGCAAAGTACCAGCGGCGTGATAGGTCGCGAATAGCTCGTCCAATCTGGAGGCCTGACTGATCAGGGCCGAAACGTACCGTCCGTTCGACGGCAATCGGCTGATCGGCGGTGATCTGGGTACCAAAACGTACTCCGCGCAGGGGCTGGCTACCATCAGGCTGGGTGATATCTCCTACCGTAATGACCAAGCGATCCTGGCCGGCAACCTCTACCATTTGCACGAGATTCACCCCATCCTGACGCATGTAGGTGATGTTTGCGCGTACCATCTGCGGGTTGGGGTTGAAGAGGAGTAGAAAGGTGCGGCTCTCTGCCTCTGTTGAACCGGCGGCAACGTACCAGGTTCGTGCAAGCTTGTCGATACCGGGGCCGCCATCAAGATCCGTGGCCCCAGCCATGCGGCGCTCGACGAGTAGTGGAGCGCTCGACTCAACGATTGCTGGGAGCACCGCAGCACCCTGCGCTAGGTCATGCAGTACGAGATCGGCGCGTCCTCCGGCTGGCAGATCGAGAATGCGCAGCAGCGGTGTCGCTCCTGGACGTACCAGAGTCACGCGGGCTTCTGCCCTGGTCTGGCTCGGATTGAAGAGGATTAGCTGTTGGGTGTAGTCGACCGTGTTACCCTCGGCAAAGTACCAGCGTGAACGAATTATTGACTGATCCGCGAGCACCCTGATCTGGGGCAGGAGCTCGCGCAGCGCTGGGTATGGATCGGTTGCCGCGGGTACCAACTCCGCGTGGCTCGCAATATTCATCCGTCTGGTTGTGCCATCCCCAACGGTATACCAGCCAGTTGGTTCAATTGTGTAGGCCTCTCCGAGCCAGGCCAGCAGATTGACCAGTGTACGGAGGGCATTCGGGGTGAGCGGATCGGTACGGGGGCTCAAGAGGGCTACATGGATCGCCCGATCGCCACTACTCATCGGTTCAACTGATGAGGTTGGACCGCCGAGGCGACCCTCGAAGAGATTGCCTGCGGGATCAATCAGGTAGTGGTAGCGCAGATCTGCCCAGCCAAGGACTGTCGTCTGATGGATGAACAGAGCTCGCACCAGATCGAGGCTACGCTCTGCTGTTCCAGCAAAATCGATCTGGTGGATGGTAATGGCGCGGGGATCATGCCGAAACGGCTGGGCCGCCTCCAGGCTCTCGCTCCATGTGCTACGCATAATCATGGTTGGGCGCGGGCTGAGGGTAGCTGGTCCAGAGGGGATGGTCTGACGCGGGAGATCGGCCGCAACCGTAGGGGTGATCGTCGTGGTGTCGAAGTAGGCGACCGTCACCCGATTGAGCAGTGCTGAGACTGAGGGGCGCTCGCTGGAGAGCGCGATGCGTAGCTGGAGGTAGCGACTGGCCTCAGGGAGGAGTACCGGATCGGGCGATACGAAGAGTTCGCTACCGCCCGCCCCCTGGACTCTGACATCACTCGCCTCAATCAGTTGCCACTCGCCCCATCCTCCATCCGGATCCACTGAGGGTGGCGTAGCTCGAGCACGCAGCGCCAAGTCCAGTGAAGTTCCCGGGGGCAATTCGGCCTGCCAGAGCAGTGCCGCTGCGTTCGCTACGCCATCTGTGGCAAAGGGGGGGGTGAGCAACGTAGCGCTGCGCCGACCATTGGCCAGGCGCAGTTCGCCACCAGCGTTGTTTGTCACGAGCGTATCGCTACCAGCACCAGCGGACCAGTCAGCAACCGTATCGAGCGTCCATATCCCCACACGCGCCCAGGAGCTCTGCGGTTGCGCAGAAGCTCCTGGCGTAGATAGGATGAGCACCAGACTGAGGAGGAGGAGTGCGAGGGTGCGGAGCCGGTGGTTCATACCCGCCCCCTTCCCGGCGCCTATGGCTCGGGTTTTGCAGCCCCACCAAAGGCGCCCCTATAGGCATTAGCCGAATCATAGAGCATCCAACCGCTCGTTTCGGGGAACATGTCCGTGGCATCGATCTGCGCACGAACCTCAGCTGGTCCATATTTTACCACCTTGTACGCCCACGGGTCCGTGTGATCTTGCAGCCAAGGGCGTAGGCGGGCATACTCCCCAGCGATCTCTGCCAGGCCAGCCCGGTTAGAGGCCTCAAGGACTTTGAAGGGCTCGTCCACTGGGGAGGGGAGATCAAAGGCGCCCGGCCACCAGAGTGACGGATAGGGCATCGGTGCAATATAGTCGGTATAGTTGCCCATGCGCTTCATATCCTGGGAGATCGTGAGTGAGCCGCCGAGAACCACTCGCCCAAAGACACAGATCGACATCTTTGCCCCAGCCCCGTTGACCGCACGATGGGCCAGATCCATAAACTCCGTGATCACCTCGAACATACGATCGGGGTTGTCCACCGGATCGATCGGCTCCGAGAAGAGCAGCGTATCCCGGAACTCCGCACGCTTCCCGAACCAGTCGGGGAAGCGAATGTAGTCGTAGTTAATCTCATCGAAGCCCATCAGGGCTGCCTCGACCCCCAGTTGAATATTGTAGTCCCAGACGTTACGGTTGGTCGGATCCAGGTAGGCGTAGCGAATATTGGGCCCAGGATAGTCCGCATAGACCTCGCCCGTCTCGCGGACGCGGATCGACCATTCGGGACGTGCATCGGAGAGTACGTTATCGTGGGAGAAGAGCTGAATACGTGCGATGGTGTAGATCCCCCGCTCACGGAGACTCTTTACTAGACCGGCCATATCGATGTAGGGCTTGGAAAGGCCCAGTTCTTTGGCGAGGGGCACCTGCGAGTCGTAGTAGACCAGACCGAGATCATCACGTAGGTCGCTCTTCAGATCGATCACGATCGCATTGAGCTCGGTACGATCGATCAGCTCAAGGTAACGTTCGAGCAAGTTGGGAATACTCGCCACCGCCGCAGTAACATAGAGCGCCTTCACCCGGAAGGGCTCCATCGCAATCTCGGTAGGAAGTTCGCCCGGTTTAATCTCCATCACTTGGGTGCGGTAGCCGGGGGAGAGGATCTGCACGTAGCCCTGCTCAGGAAGGCCACGGAGGGTAAAGCTCCCGTCACTACTCCCCACCATACGCTCAAAGGCCACATCGGTACCGGGGAAGGTCGTCGTGGCGAGAATAGTCGCATGAGTAATGGGCTTCCCGCTCTCTTCGTCGATCAGACGCCCACGCAAGGTATCCGGGCGGAGCACTGCGTCAAGGCGCTTCTGTCGTCCGAGCTCTTGCGAGAGGGTTGCATAGCCATCGGCACTCACCTCAATCCCCGTCACCCCCTCACCAATGCCCTCAACACGGTAGCTCCCATCAGCCCCAGTAATACCCCGTACATCCCCGGCAATGACGGTAGCCCCCACCACACCCTGACCACTGAAACGATCGGTGACCACCCCAGTAAGCACGTTTGGCCGCAACTGCTGGTCCCAGTTCGTCGTCCGGCTCAACTGCTCTTCGACTGAGGCATAGTCCGCTGCAGTGACCCGGAGCGCAAACGCTTCGGGAAGACCCGTAAGGGTGTAGCGTCCCGAGGCGTCAGTCACCGTACTCAGCGTGCTCGTCACGGCAAAACTCGCCAGGAGCTCAGCGCCTGCAATGGGCTCACCGGTGAAGGTGTCGAGGATCTGACCAGACAGACTATTCGGGCGCAGGGTTGTCGCCAACGTCACCGTGAGCGTCTCACCCGCATCGAGACCCTGCTGCTCGGCCAGGGCCAGGGTCAACGCTTCATAGCTGGGTGCATTGATCGCAAGGGTGTCTTCACTACTCCAGTCTACCGTCTGAAAGACCCCTGCAGCATCGGTGGTGAGTGTCGTCTCACCAATCACCACCGTGGCCTCAGCCACCGGGCGGCCGGTGTAGCTGTCGGTGACAGTACCGACCAGCGTTACCGGTGGCGCCGCGCTACACCCAGTAAGGATGGCCACGCTCAAAATGAGCAGGAGCAGGGTAGCAATACGCCAGTCTGTGCTGGGATTGAGTCGACGCAGCATGGACGGTCACTCCTCTGTTGTGTAGTGAAATTGGATGGTGGGGGGGGGCTGGGCCGCACTCTACCACCCACAGGCGTGTCGAATGCACTGAGGCAACGGTGAGCTCGAGCTGGTGGATTGCGCTACCTTGGTACGGTATAGCCGAGCAATATCTCTACTGGCATGATAAACTTTTTACATTGTATTGTCAAATATTTGAATGGAAAGGGTGCGATTTTTTTGTTTTGTCAAGGTATTATTTCCCTATGTGCGATGTTTCAATGGTAACTGCGCTGGCCTAAGCGTCTGGCGCCCGTAGGGCTGGGTTGGGGTTTGTGTAGAGAGCTGCGCCCTCCGTGAGTAGGCTCGATTATGGTACGTCAACGGCAACAATCGGGAGTGGTTGCTCCTTGCCCTTCAGCACTACTGGTTCACATGGGTGCAGTGGCCAGGAAGGCTGGTAGTCACCGGGCAGTGCATCGACAAACTGCTGGGAGATGATCACCTGGCCAGACCGAGCAACCTTCGAGAGCCGTGCAGCCGTATTCACAACATCGCCAATCAGCGTGTAGTCCTGCCGCTGCTCAGAGCCAACATGGGCGATGAGCGCCGGCCCATAGCTCAGACCAATGCCCATACCAATGGTACAGCCTAGTTCTGTCCGCCACCCATCGGCGAGCGTAGCCACCGCCTGCTGCATGGCCACGGCAGCCTCTAGTGCACGTCGTGCATCATCAGGGGAAGCAATTGGTGCACCGAAGACCCCGATTAATCCGTCGCCAAGAAACTTATCCACCGTACCATCATGGGCATAGAGGACCTCGGTGAGCGCCATGAAGTAACGCCGCAGGATCTGCTCCACTACCACTCGTGGATCTATTCGTTCGGTCAGGGAGGTAAAGTCGCGCAGATCGGCAAAAATGACCGCCACCTGACACTCGACAGGCGGTCTAGGGTGAACTTCCGCGCTCAGGATCTGTGCAGCTACCTGCGGTGAGAGGTATCGACGGAGGATTGTCTGCGTGCGCTCACGCTCCTGCTGCCTGATCAGGCGAAGATACTCATCAATGGCTACCCGAGTGCGTTGAGCCTTCTCAATCGCCTGAACCATAATCTGCCGTACGAACGTACTGAGGAGATCGACATGCTCGTCGGTAAAGAAGCCGGGCGTATGGTGCACCAATGTCACCACGCCCAACGTCGCGCTTCCATGGAGGAGCGGGACTGCAGCCACCGCACGCACGTTGAAGTGGTGCGATTCTGCACAGAACCAGCGCGAGTCGCTTCGGGTATCAGCAATCACCGCGGGTAGACGTTCACGCAGCACCCACCCAGCAACCCCCCGACGGAGAATCGCCGCAAGTCCACCCGTTGCCGTGTGATGACTACTTGAGTAGCAGGAAGGCCGCTCCTGATCAGCCCCATCAGTCAGGATGAGCGAGGCGCGAATTGCGCCCATCGTATCGGCCAGGGTGGCGAGAAGGCGCCTCAAAAGCCCATCGAGTTCTACACTTCCCCCCAACTCTTGAGTCAAGCGTAGGAGCAAGCGCATCCGCTGCTGCATGGTTTGTACATCACGCTGCGCACGCTGCAGCCGCTGCGTGGCCCGTATGCGGAGCAACAACTCGGCCATGTCGACCGGCTCTCCAACGAGGTCATCAATGCCAACATCAAGGCTTCGCATGTTCGCACGCCAGTCACCGCGTGCCGTGATCATGATGAGTGGCAGCGAATCGTGGGTGCGATCGGCACGAATCCGGCGAGCTAACTCGTAGGGAGCCATCCCTGGGAGGGAGGAGCCAATCAGGATCAGATCGGGGATGACAAGCTGTAGGTAGACGAGCGTCTCCTCCCCACTGGTCGTAGATGAGACTCGGTATCCAGCGCGCGTCAAACCCTCAGTGTAGCCACGTCGAACCAATCGATCGTGTTCGACAACAAGAATATGGCTCAGGTTACGCATATGCAGAGCTCTCACCGACTATCGTGATGGCGCAACGTACACCAACACCTCCTGTCTTATAGAACCAGATTTCTGATCATTTTTTCAGCAGCGTGACCAGCCCTCAAAGACACCGAGCAGGGGCTCGGTAATCCCAGGTTGGGGCATGGAGGGCAGGGCCATCTACAACACCCCCACCTAGCCCTCATCCTGTCGGCATGTCATGCTGGCACAGCCGAAACCATCAGCCGCGTCGACCAACCCAGGCGGTGGCCGAGATGCGCATGAGGAGCCCAACAATCAGAAAATTGACCAGTACCGATGAGCCGCCATACGAGACAAAGGGCAGGGTGATCCCGGTGAGCGGAATGAGCCGCAGGTTTCCACCAAGGATGATCAAGGTCTGTACGGCGATAATCGATGTCAACCCGAAAGCCAGGAGCTGCTCAAAACCGCGGAAGCGGCCAGGAATGGTGAGTGCGATGTGTAAGCCACGAAAGACGAGCAGTGCATAGGCAATCAGTACTGCGAGCGTCCCTGCGAGGCCGAGCTCCTCACCGATCGCAGTGAAGATGAAGTCGGTATGAATAGCCGGTACGATCGCCGGCACGCCCATGCCCAATCCCTGGCCAAAGATACCGCCCGAGGCGAGGGCGTAGATGGCCTGCACGATCTGGTAGCCACTCCCTCGGGCAGTTGCCCATGGATCGAGCCAGACCTGCACACGCAGCGCAACGATCGGTAGTACCTGGTAGAGGAGATAGGCACCAAGCGCAAAGGCAAGGAGCCCAATCAGGACATACCAGCCCCTACCAGTCGCGGCGTAGAGCATGGCGAGAAAGACGCTAAAGAGGAGCAACGCCGCCCCGAGATCGCGCTGGAAAATGATCGTGGCCATGGCGAGCCCCCACATGCCTACGAGCGGTACCAGGTAGGGCAGCGGTGGCAGAGTCACCGGGCCCAGTCGATAGCCGCTTGTGACGACCTCACGGTGCTCGTTCAGGTAGGAGGCCATGAAGATCACGAGAATGATTTTGAGCAACTCGGAGGGCTGAAAGAGGAACAGGCCAAAGTTGAACCAGAGGTTTACCCCTGATCCGTTTGGGTCAACACCAAAGATGAAGGTGGCCCCAATGAGTAGGAGCCCGAGGGCGAGCCAGATGTAGCGGTAGTGATCGAGGAAGTTTAGGAGCGAGAGGCGTAACCCCCGAATCAGGAGGCGATCCCAGGGGGCGAAGAGGATGACGGCGAGCACCAATACCCCCAAGGTGACCCAGAGCGACTGCTTCTCATCGATACCATCGTAGCAACTGTAGCGTGTACCATCAGCGGCCACACACTGGTAGAGCACATGCAGGCTCGGCTCGAGCCGTGCGGTGAGCATCAGGCTCATCCCCGCCAGGAGGGCCACGAGGGGAAGCATGATCTGGTCAGCATCCGGGCTGCGTACACTCAAGCCAAGAGAGACCGCAATGAAGAGCAGGAGCGGGAGCGCCGAGGGCCAGAGTACGCTCAGGACTCCCGGTACGGTAGCAACAAACTCGCGCTGCTGGGTGGCAACGATTACCAGCAGGTAACCTGCGGCAAAGAAGAGGAGCACGGTGAGCAGGAGCTGAAACTCGACTCCACGGAACTGGCGCAGGCGCTTAAACATCAGATCCTCAGGGGTAGGTTGAGCATCGGCTCTCCCGGTTCTGGCTCACTCCTCGCCACTCATAGCCTCGCGCTGGTTGGCCGCTCGGGCAGCAAGCACCCGGAAACGCATGGCAGTCGCACGATCCTCAACACTGGAGGCAGCCGCCATCAGCTCCCCCAGGGCGAGCTGGAGCCGCCGCAGACCCTCCTGGTCGTTTGCTAGAAAGCGCTGTGCAAGGGTTTGCTCAATATATGTAATAATCTGCTCAACGGTTACCATCGCAACCTCCCATGATACAGTATTCGCCACTATCCGCAGCGACGGTTCATGTCAGTGCACCCCTGACGCGGGAAGGGTGGCGGGTAAAGCCCATCACAACAACCCCTCAATCGGCGCAGCCGAGACTAACCTACTACATGAAAGAGCATACCATGAGCATTCAAGAGCTAACCGACCTGATCAACCGCTTCGTGAGCGACAAAGGCTGGTATGAAGCTAACTCACGCTTTCCACAAACGCCACGCAACATCGCTACCTCAGTCGCCATCGAAGCCGCCGAACTCCTGGAGCATTTCCAATTCACGGATACACCAGATGATCGTGCTGCACTTGCCGATGAACTCGCTGATGTTGCCAACTACCTCTTTCAACTGGCCTACCTCCTCGAGATCGACCTAGAGCAGGCAATCCTCAACAAGCTCAGGCAGAACTATGATCGCACCTGGGAGTAGCTCATACGGGCCACACCTAGGTGGCTACTCAGTTTCACCACGAGCATCAATTTGGGCGATCCGCGCCCGTTCGGTCAGTTCGCCGATCACGTTCAACATGGTATTGAACTGCTCAAGCTCACGCCGCTCCAGACCGATGATACGTCCACCATGGCTCTGCTGCAGATCACCGACGGATATATTCAGGCGTCCAATGCGCTGCTCCAACTCGCGCAAGTAGCCATCGATACGCTCGAGCCACGACGTGATCTGACGCAACTGCTGGTCATCAGCCGCCTTCAGATCGCTAATCTTCTCATCAGACTGTTGACGAATCTCTTCGACCCGCTCCTGATTCATGAGGAAGCGCTCGGTCGAGACACGGGCAACGCGCTTAATCTCGGCTGCGAGCTCGGGTAACTTCCCCCCCACCTCTGCAATCTGGTTGGGGAGCATCTCGCTAAAGAGATTGATATGCTCACGGATCTCATCAATACGGGTGATCCGTGCATCATGATCATCAAGAGCGCTGCGTAGATCTGTCACAAGCTGCTGGGACTCCACAATCTGACGACGCAGACTATGCTTCTCCACCTGGAGCTCATCACTCACACGGCGCACCTCATTCACGGCAAACTGGTCCGCTTCACGGAGCCGATCGAGTTGGAGCATGCCCTGCCGTTGCCGCTCATCCAGATCCTTCAGCTGTGCGAGGAGTGTGGTTATCTGCTGTTCAACCTGCTCAATCCGGTTGAGCCAGGTGGTTACATAGTCTCGATCAGCTTTACGCGCCTCAGCAACCTGCTTAATCTGCGCCTGCATGTCACGGAAAGGACGTACGCTCTCATCAATTTTCACGAGCGCACTCGTAACCTCCTTGCGCAGCACCTGCACGTCACGACGCATGGCATCCTGAACCTGGGTTACTTCACCAGCATGGCGCTCGAACAGGTTCTGGACCTGGGCCACTGATGCCTCAGTCTTACGTACCTGTTCCATCGCCCAGTGGTACTTATTCGTCTGATCCTTCAACTGACGCCGTAGCTCATCAATCTGGCCTTGGAGGTAGACCAACTGAGACTGCTCCTGCACGCGCAGGCGCTCTTCCTCATACTTTGCTGTCAGATCTGGGTTCGTCATTGCTCTATCCTTGGGTATGCCTCAATATCGGCTGCGCCGACGTCACCGTCTGGCACGACAAGGGCTCAGTTGGGGCTTTGTGTGGAGCGCTACGCCCTCCACACCTCCCGTACGGCGTGATTCAATATCGGCTGCACTAGGTGGGGAAGCGTATATCCGCTATGGCCCCGGAAGTGGATCAGGTTCGATCGTTACCCGTTCCAGCTAGCGCAGCCAGGGCATCACTCAAGGTAAACCTCCCCGCATAGAGCGCCTTACCTACAATAGTAGCTTCGACGTTGAGTTGGGCTAGACGCTGGAGATGGCTAATATCGGCGATACCCCCACTCGCAATGATGGCAGGGCCACCAGGTCGTAGCAACTCGGTGAGGGCGGCAAAGTTTGGTTCGGTGAGGGTTCCATCACGACTGATATCAGTGTAGATGATCCGGGCAACACCAAGCTCAGCCATGTGGCGCACCAAGTCGACTGCCCACACGTCAGCAGTAGAGGTCCATCCGGCCGTAGCCACCTTCCCGTTCCGCGCATCAACGCCAACCACAATCCGTGAGCCAAACCGTTCGATGATTCCCGCAATACGGTCGGTATGTTCTACAGCGGCGGTACCGAGGATGACCCGATCAACCCCGAGCTCTAGTGCACGATTGATATCCTCCTCACGTCGTAGCCCCCCTCCGAGCTGTACCGGGATGTGTACACCGCGTACGATAGCACGCACCGCATCGCTGTTGGTCGGTCGGCCTGAGCGTGCACCATCGAGGTCTACGACATGGATGCGCTGTGCTCCCTCTGCCTCCCAACGCTGAGCCATGGCTGCCGGATCTTCTCCATATACCGTGCTCTGCGTAAAATCGCCCTGGTAGAGTCGTACGCAGCGTCCATCCTGTAGATCAATAGCGGGTATCAGTTCCATAATTTCATTTCATTCCAGGCTAAGCATGGGGCAATTTCGGCTGCGCCGACGTTACCGTCTGGCGCTCTCAAGGCTCGGTTGGGAGTTTTGTGGAGGGCTACGCCCGCCACACCTCCCGTAGACTAGGTTGGGGGCGCGCAGAAGGCTGCGCCCTACACACCTTCCGTACGTTGGCAGAGCTCCACAAAGTTTTGCAGGAGACGCAAGCCATGCCGTCCCGACTTCTCAGGGTGGAACTGCACTGCAGCCAGTACGCCACGCACCATCACACTAGGGAACGGGAGGCCGTAGTCGGTATAGGCCGCCACCAGGGTCGGATCAGCAACATCACAGTAGTAGGAATGGACAAAGTAGAAGTCACTGCCGTTGGGAATATGGGCAAAGAGCGGGTGCGTTGCCAGATGATCGCGATAGCAGACCTGGTTCCAGCCAATCTGAGGAATTTTACCGGCCGCTTCCGGCAGGCGCCGTACGGTACCTTCAACAACCCCAAGGCATGGATGGCGGCCAAACTCCTCACTGAGTTCAAGCAACACCTGCATGCCCACACAAATACCAAGGAAGGGTCGCCCCATGGCAATGACCTCAGGCAAGACCCGATCCATCCCGAGGGCCCGTAAGCTCTGCATGGTATCGGCAGTCGCTCCAACACCCGGTAGAACGAGCGCCTCGGCGCGCCGCACCTCTTCTGGATCAGCAGTTACTACGAGCTCAGCACCGACAGCCTGTAGCGCACGCACCACGTTGGGAAGGTTCCCCGCACCATAGTTCAGCACCGCAATAGACATAGCCTCACCGTCCTACAGACTGGAGTAGCGGATGGCGCTCGCGCAGGATGGCGATCACACGATCGACCTCGAACAACGGTTCAGGTGCATTCACCTCGCCAATCGGATCGGGGCCCGCCTCGTGGCCAAGCAGTTGACGTAGCGAGGCGACAACACAGGCCGCAAGCGCATCAAGATTATAGCCCCCTTCGAGGAGCATGACGATCCGCCCACCACACAGCTCGTCGGCGAGATCGAGTAGCAGACGATTGATCATCGCGAAGCCGCTGACCGAGAGTACCATCGGCCCAAGCGGATCGCTCCAATGGGCATCAAACCCGGCTGAAACGAGAATCAGTTCAGGACGAAATCGGCGCAGGGCCGGGGCAATCACCTGATCAAAGGCGCGCCAGTAGCCCTGGTTTCCCGTCCCAAAGGGCAGAGGGAGATTGAGTGTTGTCCCCGGTGCACGGGTACGATCGCCCATCTCATCGATACTGCCCGTACCAGGGTAGAAGGGTGCCGCGTGGGTTGAACAGAAGAGCACGTTGGGATCGTCGTAGAAGATATCCTGGGTGCCATTGCCATGGTGGACA
>CAIWUD010000567.1 GCA_903915775.1 uncultured Chloroflexota bacterium
ACCCCGCCCCCGATTTTCTTCTCCAGGATCTCGCTGGGGCACCGGTGCAGCTCGCAGACCTCCGGGGCCAGGTGGTGCTGATTAATGTCTGGGCCACCTGGTGCCCCCCCTGTCGCGCCGAGATGCCGGCCATCCAGTCCGTATATGAGCGGTGGCAGGATCAGGGTTTCATGGTGCTTGCCGTGAATGTCCGTGAGGATGCCGATCAGGTGCGTAGCTTCATGACCCAGCATGGGTTGACTTTTCCCGCTCTGCTCGATAGTAACGGCGCGGTGAGTGCACTCTACCAGAGCCGTGTCTACCCGTCGAGCTACTTTATCGACCGTACAGGCCTAGTGCGCGCAGTCTATCGTGGGCCGATGTCGCGTAGTGTGATCGCTGGGACGGTCGAGCAACTGCTCGCTGAGGCACCCTGATGTACCCACTCCTGAGCCTTGGACCGTTCAACCTCAGTAGTGGCGGGCTGCTCCTGCTCCTCGCCCTACTGGTGGGGAGTACGCTCTTTGAGCGGGTGGCCCGGCGACATGGTGGCGATCCCGGCGCCGACCAGGCGGCACGGGTGACGCTGCCCACCTTCGTGGGCGCACTCTGTGGTGCTCGCCTCTGGTATGGGTTGCTGAATTGGGATCTGTATGGATCGGATCCACAACTCTTCGTGGCCTTACGGCTCGCTGAGCTAGCCTGGCCCGGGGCGCTCCTCGGAGGTCTGCTTGCAGCCTGGCTCTGGTGCCGCTGGCGTCAGGTAAGCGCGCTGGCCCTCGCCGATGCAGCCGCACTCACCCTACCCGTTGCCCAGCTGATCGCCTGCATCGGCCTGCTGCTAAGTGGTGAGGCCTTCGGTCTCCCGACGACGCTGCCCTGGGCGATCGAGCTTTTTGGTACGAGCCGCCATCCCACGCAGATCTACCTGGCCCTTGCTGCCCTCCTCAGCATGCTGCTCCTGCACTGGCTTAACGGCCGCTCACCCGCGCAGGGAACCCTCTTCGTGGCCTACCTGGGGTTTCAGGGCCTCACGATGCTGCTCCTGGAGCCGCTGCGTGCCGATGCGCTCCTACTCCCGTTGGGGATCCGCGCGGCACAGCTGGTGGGTTTGGCCCTGGTAGTGGCGAGCCTCCTCTGGTTCCGGCGGCAAGCGCTGGCGATGCGTTGAGCTTCCTCGTGACCAAAGCAAAAACGCGGAACCTTGTGTAAGGTTCCGCGTCTTGTGTTGGTGGGCCCCCAGGGATTCGAACCCTGAACCAATTGATTAAGAGTCAACTGCTCTACCGTTGAGCTAGAGGCCCGCAAAGCAGGCGAATTATACGCGGAAGCGGTGCAGCTGTCAAACTTGTTGTACAATATTCCCTACGGGTTGTAGGAGAGGTACCAGGGTTAGGTTGAGGGTTGTTCTGGGGAGTACCTCCCGGCGGACGGCCAAGCTGATGTGAGCGGTGCCCGCTGCGCAGAAGAGCATGCTATGCCGATCAACGACTACTACCAGGAGTATGGCCCGATGAGTCGGCGTCGGGCCGGTGGCGGATTTCAGCCGCCTAGGGAGATCCCGCCACGCCGCTCACGTCCTGTACAGCGGAAGGGCTGCCTGCTGCCGATCGTGCTGATCACCCTGCCTTTGGCTCTACTCTTCCTGCTCCCTTATGTCCTAACGTTCCGTTTTCGTGATCAGGCTTTGCCAGGGATCTCCATCCA
>CAIWUD010000568.1 GCA_903915775.1 uncultured Chloroflexota bacterium
ACCAGGAGGCAGCAGCCATTATGCGGAGCCACGGCTTCCAGGGGCCACTGACGATTGTGCCGCAGGTTGGTGTCGACCCCGAGCTCTTCCAGCCACGGGCTACTGCGCAGCGCAGTTCGCTCTTCACCATTGGCTATCTGGGTCGCCTTGTGCCGGAGAAGGGCCTACTCGATCTGATCGAGGCCATGGTTGGGTTGCCCCCCCATGTGCAACTCCGCCTGATTGGTGATGGTAGCCAGCGGGCCATACTTGAGCAGCGCGTGGCTGAGCTCGATCTGCGGGGGCGCGTTACTATCGCCCCGGCTGTTGCAAGTAGCGCGGTACCCGCTGCCCTGCAGACCTTCGATCTGCTGGTGCTCCCGTCACGCACGACGCCCTCCTGGAAGGAGCAGTTTGGCCGCGTGCTGATCGAGGCGATGAGCTGTGCCGTACCGGTGGTGGGCTCGAGCTCAGGCGAGATCCCCCACGTGATCGCTGATGCTGGTTGCATCTTCCCCGAGGGCGATATCGTCGCGCTGCGTGCCACGCTGGCCGAGTTGGTCGGCGATCCGGCGCGCTGCACCGAGCTGGCTCAGCGCGGTCGCCGTCGGGTGCTCAACCAGTTTACACAGGCTGCGATCGCCCAGCGCCACGTTGCGGTCTACCAGGCGATGCTTGCGACGAAGAAAGGGTCTGGGGTGGTTGACCCCTCCTGTTTATAGGAGGGGTGGAGGGCGAAGCCCTCCACAAAGAAACCCAACCTAGCCCTGGTAGCGCCAGACTATCATGCTGACGCAGCCGCAAGAGCTAGTATTTGGCTACCGACGGATCAACATCATCACTCCAGCGCAGAATGCCACCCACGAGGTTGCGTACCTTGTGGAACCCAGCGCTCTTGAGCAGTTCGACGGCCCGTCCACTGCGCGCTCCGCTGCGGCAGTAGATCACCATGTCGAGTGCACTATCCAGTTCGCCTAGGCGCTCCGGTAGCTGATCAACCGGGATCACCTTGCTAGTTCCGGGAATAGTGGCGATCTCCACCTCGTACGGGTTGCGGACATCGAGGAGGAAGGGGCGCTGGGTATTCTTCAGTTCGGCCGCCAGTTCGGTCGGGGTGATCTCGTACTGATTACTCATGACATTCACCGGGGGGGTGATACCGCAGAACTGATCGTAGTCGATCAGTTCGCGGATGGTCGGATGGTCGCCGCAGACGGGACAGTTCGGGTTACGGCGTAGCCGTAGTTCGCGGAAGCGCATACTCAGGGCGTCGTAGAGCATCAATCGCCCAATCAGTGGCTCACCGATGCCAGTCAGGAGCTTGATCGCTTCAGTTGCCTGGATGGTGCCAATCACACCGGGGAGTACTCCCAGCACCCCACCTTCGGCGCAGGAGGGTACCAGGCCGGGCGGCGGTGGCTCGGGGTAGAGGCAGCGGTAGCAGGGTCCACCATCACGTGGTGAAAAGACGGTGGCCTGGCCCTCAAAGCGGAAGATGCTGCCATAGACGTTAGGTTTGCCAAGCAGCACCGAGGCGTCGTTGGTCAGGTAGCGCGTGGGAAAGTTGTCCGTACCATCAACAATGAGATCGAAGGGGCGCATCAGGTCGAGCGCATTGGCTGAACTGATCTGCGTCTCGTAGCTGGTGAGTTCGATCAGCGGGTTGAGATCCTGGAGTCTTCTTTTGGCCGACTCGGTCTTGGATAGGCCGATCGTGGCCGTCCCATGGACAATCTGGCGCTGCAGATTGCTCTCATCAACCAGATCAAAGTCGACCAGGCCAATGTGGCCGATGCCTGCTGCAGCCAGGTAGAGAGCCAGGGGCGAACCCAGACCCCCCGTGCCAATCAGCAGCACACTCGACTGCTTCAGCCGACGCTGCCCGGCCATGCCCATCTCGGGCATGATCAGGTGTCGACTGTAGCGCCGGATCTCCTCGTTACTAAGCGCACTGCTACTCATCGGGCCGTCCCTCCGGCGATGGCTGGGATAATCGAGATGACCTCGTCGCTCCGTAGTGGTGTCGCTTCGCCCTGCAGGTAACGAATATCCTCGTCACCGACGTAGAGGTTGACGAAGCTGCGTAGCTTGCCTTCTGCACTGAAGAGGTGCTGGCCTAGGTCGGGGTAATTCTCAACCAGTTTGCTGAGCAACTCGCCTACCGTAGCAGCTTCTAGGATGATGTTGTCCCGACCTTCAACATACTTCCGGAGTGGCGTTGGAATAGTAATTGTTGCCATAGCTATTGTTGATGCTCCTTATTGCATTTGTACGGGGGGTGTGGAGGGCGCAGTCCTCTAAAATCCCAACCTAGCCTCGGTACCGCCAAACGGCCACGCTGGTGCAGCCGAACTTAAACCGAATAGTATCACACCTCACCGAGGTGCAGTTGCTCCTGGATGAAACGTGCCCCTGCGTCGACAAGCAGCCAGGAAGCAAGCTCCGTAGCAATGCCCTGCTGCACACTCTGGATCACGAAGGCAAAACTGGAGCCTCCGATCGCCTGTGCGCCGACACGATCGCGTTCAGAAGGTAGAGCAGGATAGTCGGGGTGTGAGTGGTAGCAGCCGACGATCTCAAGACCGGCGGCCCGCGCAGCCCGATCGGCCTTCAGGTAGTCACGGGGGTCGAGGTAGAAACGATCGCGGCGCGAGGAGGGATCATCATGCTCGGCGAGGGTTACCTGGCCACTCCAGCGATTCTCAACAGGAAAGCTCACCTGAACTACCTTCTGCTCACCATCGAGTTGCCCCAGCAGCAAGCCAACACACTCGTCGGGGTAGGTTGCCACCGCGTGAGCGGCGATGGCAGCGGCAACGTCGGGTGGGATGGAGAGCATCGGATCAACCCTTTCAGATCCCTGCACCGGCCACAAACTGATCCCGCTCTTCCCAGAAACGCTCGCTCAGGTAGCGGTTTGCGCTATCGCAGAGGATCGTGACTACGCAGCCCTGAGTTAACGTGCGGGCGACACGCAGTGCGGCAACGACATTTGCTGCAGCCGAGATCCCAACCAGCAAGCCTTCGGTACGGGCAAGGCGGCGCGCCATGGCAAAAGCATCCTCACTCGTCACCTCGATCGTGGCATCGGGTGCGGTTGGGTCGTAGATCGCCGGTACGAGGCGGGTTGAGGCCATATGCTTGACCCCCTCGAGGGCATGGTAGGGCCCATCGGGCTGCACGGCGTAGGCGCACAGGCGCGGGTTAAGCTCGCGTAGGCGGCGGGTGGTCCCCATGAACGTGCCACTCGTACCCAGAGCGGCAACGAAGTGGCTCACCTGACCTTCACTCTGGCGCCAGATCTCAGGGCCAGTGGTCATGTAGTGCGCTTCGGGGTTGGCGGCGTTACTGTACTGATCCGGGTAGAAGAAGGCTGCGGGTTGCTGGGCCACAAGTTCACGAATCGTGCTAATGGCAAGATCCATGCCCTCTGCCGGATCGGTGAGGATCAGTTCGGCACCAAGGGCCCGGAGCGTACGCAGGCGCTCTGGACTCGCATTGGCTGGGAGAGCCAGCGTGACACCATACCCGAGGGCAGCCCCAATGGTAGCGTAGGCGATACCAGTATTGCCACTCGTAGCATCGGCGATACGCATGCCGGGGCGGAGAAGACCGCGCCGTTCTCCGTCACGAAGCATCCAGAGGGCAGGGCGATCCTTGACCGAACCACCAAGGTTGTACCACTCGGCCTTAGCACAGAGGGTAACGCCACGCTGCAGGTCGGCGCCAATCTGGCCGAGGGTGAGGAGTGGTGTATTACCAATGAGGTCGAGGGGTGAGATCATGCTCCGCGCTCTATTGGTAGACCAACGCCGTTGCCCCACTCGGTCCAACTGCCATCGTAGTTGCGCACGCGGGGGTAGCCAAGCAGGTAGCTGAGTACGAACCAGGTGTGGGAGGAGCGCTCGCCGATGCGGCAGTAGGTAATGACATCCTGATCAGGAGCAACCCCTTTGACCCCGTAGAGTGCCCGCAGCTCTTCGGCACTCTTGAAGGTGCTATCTTCACGCACAGCTTGCGCCCAGGGGACGTTGACGGCACTCGGGATATGGCCACCGCGCAGTGTACCCTCCTGGGGATAGTCGGGCATATGCGTACGCTCACCGCTAAACTCTTGCGGGCTGCGTACATCGACGAGGGCCGAGCCACGCTGTCTGATATGGGCGCGTACATCGTCACGGAAGGCCCGGATCGTACTATCATCACGTGCAGGAGCCTGGTAGAGACCACGCGGATAGGTTGGCACAGCGCGGGTCAGTTCGCGCCCTTCAGCAACCCACTTTGCACGACCACCATTGAGGATGCGTACATCGCGGTGGCCAAAGAGCTTAAAGACCCAGAGGGCGTAGGTCGCCCACCAGTTGTGCTTATCGCCGTAGAGCACCACGGTGGTGTCGTTGCTGATCCCCTTGCTCGCCATGAGCTCACTGAAGCGCTCGGCATCAAGGTAGTCACGCATGACGGGGTCATTCAGATCATCCACCCAGTCGATCTTGACTGCCCCAGGAATATGGCCGGTTTCGTAGAGCAGCAGATCCTCGTTGCTCTCGACCAGGCGCACCCGGGGGTTCTGCAACTGCTCGGCGACCCAGAGGGTATCGACCAACACTTCAGGGTGGGCATAGCTACTCATAGGAGCACTCCCCGTACTACATACACGGCACATACCGCTATTATAGAGCGCTCCACCCTGAAAGTCAAGTTGTTAATCAATATACTCAACAAATACCATGCCATCCTGCACAAAGGTGTGGTAGGTGGCAACCGGCTCAAAAGCGGGCAGCGTGCGTGGTCGACCGGTGCGCAGATCGAAGAGCGAGCCGTGGAGTGGACACTCGACACAGAGCTCGTCGGGGTCGAACTCACCGCTACTCAACGAGGCATCGGCGTGCGAACAGGTGTCGTCAAGGGCGTAGAGGGCGCCCTGGGCATGGAAAAGGGCAATACGTCGCCCACCAAGCGCGAAGGCGCGTACACTGCCCTCGGGCAGTTCACTGAGGGGGGTAAGCTGAACGGTTGGCATAGCTTCTCTTATACTGCTGCTCCCATGTTGCTGGGGCGCATGGTAGGAGGGGCTCTGCCCTCCTATCGATGGCGGAGTGTGTCAAGGGCGCCCTCCCCGCCCAGAGCCTGTGCCGGGAGAAGAAGGCGCCCCTTCAACGCAATAGGGTTCCTACCCGACCGAGCCCTCCATCTCGAGCTGGATGAGTCGGTTGAGCTCGATAGCATACTCCATGGGCAGTTCACGGGTGAAGGGCTCCATGAAGCCCAGCACGATCATGGAGAGGGCATCGGGCTCGGGCAGACCACGGCTCATCAGGTAGAAGAGCTGCTCCTCGCCGATACGACCGACGGTGGCCTCGTGGGCCAGGGTGCAGCGATCCTCCTCGATCTCGATGAACGGAATGGTGTCAGAGGCGGAGCGATCGTCCAGGATCAGGGCATCACAGTTGACGTTGATCTTCGAGCCGTAGGCCCCTGGCGCTACCTTGGCCAGACCACGGTAGGTCGTCTTACCGCCATCCTTACTGACCGACTTATTCGTGATGCGGCTGGTCGTCTCTGGGGCGACATGCACCATCTTGGCTCCGGCGTCCTGGTGCTGGCCCTTTCCGGCGTAAGCCACACTCAGCACCTCACCCCGGGCCTTACGGCCCATCAGGTAGACGGAGGGGTACTTCATGGTCAACTTCGAGCCGATGTTTCCATCCACCCACTCCATGCTCGCCTCTTCGTGCGCAACGGCACGCTTCGTGACCAGGTTGAAGATGTTGTTGGCCCAGTTCTGGATGGTGGTGTAGCGGAACTTCCCGCCCTTCTTCACGACGATCTCCACCACGGCCGAGTGGAGCGAGTTAGTCGAGTAGATCGGCGCGGTGCAGCCCTCGATGTAGTGGGCCTCGGCACCCTCCTCAACGATGATCAGGGTGCGCTCAAACTGACCCATGTTCTCGGCGTTGATGCGGAAGTAGGCCTGCAGCGGGATGTCTACCTTCACACCCTTTGGCACATAGACAAACGATCCACCCGACCAGACCGCCGTGTTCAGGGCGGCATACTTGTTATCCGCCGCCGGGATGATCGCGCCGAAGTACTCTTTGAAGAACTCCGGGTACTCCTTCAGCGCCGTATCGGTATCCAGGAAGATGACACCGAGCTTCGACCACTCCTCACGTAGTGAGTGGTAGACCACCTCCGACTCATACTGCGCACCGACCCCAGCCAGAAACTTGCGCTCGGCCTCGGGGATGCCCAGTTTCTCGAAGGTGTTCTTGATCTCCTGGGGTACCGCATCCCAGTCGGTCTGTGGTCGATCACCCGCCCGCACAAAGTAGTGAATATCGTCGTGGTTGAGCCCAGCCAACTCAGCATTGGCCCACATGCCGTGCAGTGGCACCGGCTTCTTATTGAAAATCTCGAGCGCACGGAGGCGGCGCTTCAACATCCACTCCGGCTCCCCCTTCAACCCCGAGAGTTCGCGTACTACGCGCTCATTCAGCCCCTTCGGCGCCTTGAAGAGGTAGTTCTCCTCATTCCGAAAACCATACTTGGTGTAGTCAAACTGGAGATTGGCTGCTTCTGCGACCATGTCTATCTACTCCTTAGGGGTCTTTCAATGTCGGCTGCGCCAGCGGAACCGTCTGGCGGTATCGGAGTTGGGTTGAGTTTTTTTATGGAGGGCTTTGCCCTCCATACCTCCCGCATGCTGTGCGGGGCAGGCCCCTCCCCCCAGCGGGGGGAGGTTGG
>CAIWUD010000569.1 GCA_903915775.1 uncultured Chloroflexota bacterium
GGCCACCGCGGGAGCGGGGCTACGAGCCACGACGGGAGGAGCGGGGCGGGCCACCGCGGGAGCGGGGCTACGAGCCACGGCGCGAGGAGCGGAGTGGGCCACCGCGAGAGCGGGGCTACGAGCCACGACGGGAGGAGCGGAGTGGGCCACCGCGAGAGCGGAGCTACGAGCCACGGCGCGAGGAGCGGAGTGGGCCACCGCGGGAGCGGAGCTACGAGCCACGGCGCGAGGAGCGGAGTGGGCCACCGCGAGAGCGGGGCTACGAGCCACGGCGCGAGGAGCGGAGTGGGCCACCAAGGCCTGTTCAACCAAGTGCGCCAGCCGAGCAACGTTCCCCCACACCTGCAACTGACGATCGGCGCAGTGAAAGCCGTCCACGGGGTAGTTTTCGCACCCGTCCCGGCGGACGACCAAATTTCCCCATGCCGTCCAAAAGTCGAACGAGGGATCAGGAAGAATCGTGAGGCACCGATCCACCCTTGGGGTAAGCCTGGTTCACATCAGTATGACCAGCGAACGGGAGGTGTGGAGGGCTGTGCCCTCCACAAAAACCCCCAACCCAACCCCCTGACGGGAGGTGTGGAGGGCTGTGCCCTCCACAAAAAACCCCAACCCAACCCCCTGACGGGAGGTGTGGAGGGCTGTGCCCTCCACAAAAAACCCCAACCCAACCTTGGTCCCACCAGGAAGAAATTATCTCATTTGACAGAGCCGAAAGAGTGTTATATATAAGTGTGCCTTGTGCAATTGTGAGAAAATAGACAAGCCGTGAGGAAGACTCGAATGAAGACAGATCTGCGGAAACTCGTGGTGTTGGTTGGGCTAGGCGCTTTGCTCCTACTGGCTGCCTGTGGTGGTGGCGGAACGACAGCGAGTGGGGGTGGCGGTGCCGCATCGGGTGGATCGGCGACGATTGAGGTCTCCGTTGATGGTGAGAACCTCGCCTTCAACAAGACCACACTGGAAGCAGCGGCAGGTCAGCAGGTGACGCTCACGTTCAAAAATGTCTCGGCTGTTCAGCAGCACAACTGGGTACTCGTGAGTGGTGGCGATAGTGCTGCAGCGGCGATTGCCAGCGATGGATTGCAGGCTGGTCTTGCTGCCAACTACCTGCCCGCCAATAACGCCAATGTACTTGCCCACACCAAGGTGCTTGATGGTGGTGCCTCTGAGACGATCACCTTCACTGCACCGAGTGCAGGAACCTACCTCTTCATCTGCACCGTCCCTGGTCACTACCCACTGATGCAGGGAACCATGACGGTCAAGTAGACGATTTGGGTCTACACACACGAAGGGGAGAGTTGTGAGCTCTCCCCTTCGTGCTATTTGGCGGGCCACGTAGCCAATCAGCGCATCACTGCGCGGATTGAGTTGCCCAGACGCTGAATTGCCCCCGCGATCTGGGTTTCGGGTACGTAACTAAAGGCCAGGCGAACATATTCTGCGCCACTACCATCGGCATAGCAACGGTTACCGTGAAGCACCTCAACACCCTGTTGGAGTGCCACCGGTTCGAGCTCACGGCCACTCACCCCTTCAGGCAGGCGTAGCCAGATGAAGAACCCCCCATCGGGTGGCACGAACGGGAGCTCGGGCAGTTCACGGTGGAGTGCTGTGATCATCGTCGCGCACTTTGCTGCGTAGTGGCGGCGTAGACTAGTGATATGGGTATCGAGGCGCCCCTCAGCGGAGAAGCGTGCCACAAGGTGACTGATGAATGGACTACTGCTCCCTTCGACCTTCACCATGCGGAGTCGATCGATCAGGGCTTTTGGACCGTGGGCCCAACCTACACGGAGGCCCGGGGCCAAGATCTTCGAGAATGTTCCCACACGGAGCACCCAGCCTTCCTGGTCGAGGGCTGCCATGGGTGGTAGTGGCTCGCCGTGGAAGCGGAGATCGCTGTACGCATCATCCTCCACCACGATCACACCATACTCGGCAGCGAGGGCCACAATACGTTGGCGCCGGGCAAGGCTGAGGGTCGTACCAGTCGGATTCTGGAAATTCGGGATGGTGTAGATGAACTTTGGGCGTACGCCACGTGCCCGTAGATCACGCAGTACCGTCTCAAGTGCATCAACGTCAAGCCCGTTCGCATCAACAGGCACCCCAACGAGTTGTGCACCGGCACGCACAAAGAGGCCCACGGCACCCATAAACGTGGGCGCCTCGACCAGTATGGTGTCGCCAGGGTTGACTAGTATTTGGGGCAACAGGCCCAGGATCTGCGATGAGCCATAGGTGATGATCACCTGCTGTTCATGGGCAGCAACACCCTCTCGGCGCAGACGTTCAGCGACAAGGGTGACGAGCTCAGCAGCAACGGGCGCGTAGTTGAGCACCGCATCGACATCCGTAGCGAGGATCTGCGCCGTAGTCTCTACAAGCTCCTCACGGGGTAGTACCAGCGGATCGGCTAATCCATACGCCAGGGAGATCGTGGGCGTCCCCTCTGAGGCTGCCGAAGGCCCCCAGAGCGGTGGAACCAGTTCACGAGCCCGAGGAGTAAAGAGGTCAGCGAGATTCATGAGGTTCTCCATAAGCCATCCTCGGCCCCATCAGCCTATTGGTGCCGGTGTGTGGTGGAGAGCGCGGAGACCAGCAGCCTCCTGCTCGGCAGAGGGGATCGCCGACTCGGCAGGCTTATCCGAGGCTGCCATACAGATGGCACCGCGTGCTCTGAGCTGTTGACAGAGGGTAAAAACCTCATCGCAGAGGGTGAGGCGCCCATCAACCATTCGGTCGAGTGTTGCGATCAACTCAGCCCGCCGAAAGGCCTTAAAAGGCGTAGGATCCCCATCAGCTACACGAGTAGCGATCTCGCGGTAGAGCGGCACCAGTTCGGGTGGAGTAGTAGTGATAGCAGCCGCGAGCGTTTCGGCAAAACTCGGTGGTGTACCCTGGTCGAAGCGCGTGCGCAGTTCGTCGAGTTGTAACGTACCAACCACGCTCAGCAGTGCTGTAGCAACCACATAGTCCTGATTATCGAGAGTGTAGGGATGCCACTCTTTCCGGCAGAGCTCGGCGTAGATGCGCCGGAAAGCTGGTACGTTGAGCTCAGGGTAGTAGGTGTGTGCGACTTTCAGGGCACCTTCGGCACGCGCATCGTCGATTGCACCATCCGAGCGACCCCGTGGTCCGAGGAGAGTTTTGTCGATATCGATCAGGATGGTGAGCCCAGGATAGTCTACCCCGCGCTCCTCCAGGGTAGCAGCCCACGCCTCGATGAGGTGCCAGCGGGTTGCGGTGGCGATCGCCCCGTGCCAATGGAGCAGTTCCGTGGCAACGGGGCGATCTTCCCCAATAAAGCCGTAAGCGGGGAGTTCACCAAGTGCGTCCAGATGGGAGGCTAGCAGTTGGTCATTCTCCGTATCACCAATTACGGCAAGGGCAGTGAGGGGGGGAGCAGCACGAATATGCCTGTCTGCGCGGGCTAGGGCTAGGATCAGCTGTGCATACGCCTGATCGCGCTTGCGCGGCACCGGTCCTGCAGCAATCCCCAGGCTCGAGCGTAGCTCGGCAAGACGTGGCAATCTGAGATCACAGGGCTCCAGATCGCGGTAGAGAACAGCATCCCCTGTGAGATCGGCGATGGTAGCGGTCGTTGTCATCAGCTTACCCCGTGTGTAGCATGCCCTGAGCGTACATAAGTTCGGCGTTGAGCAGTGAGCCACCTGCAGCTCCGCGGATCGTGTTGTGGCTCAGGCAGACCAGTTTGTAGTCGAGGAGTGCACAGGGGCGGATGCGGCCCACACTGGTGCTCATCCCTCGTCCAGCATCACGGTCACGGCGGCTCTGCGGTCGATCTGGCTCGTCACGTACAATGATCGGCTGGGCTGGAGCACTTGGGAGACCCAACTCCTGGGGGAGGGCACGGAAGTTCCGTAAGGTAGCGACCAGTTCATCCAGTGGCGGACGTTTGGTGAAACCGATCGAGAGACACTCCAGATGGCCTTCAAGGACGGGAACCCGGTTGCAGTGGGCCGAAATGGCGATCGGGGCGGGGTCGATCTGGCCATTGCGGAATTGTCCAAGCATCTTGCACGGCTCGCTTTCGACTTTGGGCTCCTCGCCACCGATGTAGGGAATCACATTGTCGATCGCGTCATAGGAGGGAACCCCAGGATAGCCAGCGCCGGACAGGGCTTGCATGCTCATCAGCAGAAGTTTGTTGATGCCAAAGCTGTCGTGGAGCGGACGCAGGAGCATCGTTGGACCTGTAGCTGTGCAGTTGGGATTGGTCACGATCGCCCCACTCCAGCCGCGGCGTGCACGCTGGACTGCAATCAACTCTAGATGTTCGGGGTTGACCTCGGGGATCAACAGGGGAACATCGGGATCGGCACGATGGTCGGAGGCATTTGAACAGACAATGTGACCAGCACGGGCGAGGCGCTGTTCGATGGCACCCGCAGTCTTACTGGGTAAGGCTGAGAAGACGAGGGGTGTATCGAGATCGGCATCGTCGGGCAGAATGCTCATTCTACCCACAGCAGCTGGCATCGGGGTGTCGAGAACCCAACGCGTCGCTTCGGCGTAGGTGCGTCCCGCACTGCGCTCACTACCAACGAGGGCAGCAAGGGTAAACCAGGGGTGACCATCGAGGAGCTGGATGAAACGCTGGCCCACTGTACCGGTGGCACCGAGCACGGCGACTCGGATTGTCATGCTATCCTCCCTTGGGGGTGTTTCAATGTTGGCTGTGCCAGCCTGATCATCTGGCAGTACCAGAGTTAGGTTGGGTTTTTTGCGTAGGGCTATGCCCTCCACGCTTCCCATTGTACTACTGCTAGCCGTGCCCTCGTGCACCAGACGGTGCAGTTCAACCTCCCGTCCCGCTGGTGGGCACGGGCGGGGCCTCCGTGGGCACGGGCGGAGCTTCCGTGGGCACGGGCGGGGCCTCCGTGGGCACGGGCGGAGCTTCCGTGGGCACGGGCGGAGCTTCCGTGGGCACGGGCGGAGCTTCCGTGGGCACGGGCGGAGCTTCCGTGGGCA
>CAIWUD010000570.1 GCA_903915775.1 uncultured Chloroflexota bacterium
AGTGCATTGATACGCTCCACCACCTCACGGTAGAGGGTCAGGAGCGTGAGCACAGCCTCTAGTCGCTTGCGGATGGTCTCAGGATCATCCTGTAGCGGCATATCCCGCCGACAGTTACGTAACTCCTCTTCGAGCGAACTGCGCAGCTTACTTCCCACATCGACCCGTGGTTCCTCATCGAGAGCAGCGATCAGCTCGCCACACTTCCGCTCCAGTTCGAGCCATGCAGTGCGGCTACGACTCCAGCGACTCCAGATAGTCTGTGCAGTCGCAATCGCGGACTGGGCCGTGGATAACTTATTGAAGCTCAACGCCACGCGTGCATCCTCGATCTGCGTGGTCAGTGCCTCCTTGAACTGCTTGGGGAGCTCGTCATCGCTATCACGTAACTGCATCAGGTAGCCCACCTGCACGACGAGATCATCACGCGGGGCCATCTTGTCGCGGTAGTGCTTAAAAGCCATGCCAAGGAGCAGGGTACCGATCAAAAGGATCAGTGGCGGTAGATACCAGTCACGTACTCGCACCGTCACCGGTAGACGCTCAATACCACCACTATGGCTGAGGAGCAGATTTCCTGTATACTCGCCGGCAGGCAGATTATCTAGCTGGATGCCGACCGTCATCGTCACGATCTGGCCCGGTTTGAGTTCACGGGCTGCAAGCTGCAACGCTACCTGTGAAGATGGAAGCAACGCCGCATTGTCGCTCCGCCGTAGATCCTCGATGAGTAGACTCATGCTGTTCACAGGCGTACTCGCCTGAAGGGTGAGTTGGAGCGTTTGGCTACACCCCTGCCACCATGGGCAACCCCATGCCGTGACGACGTTCAGCGGGCTTGGTGTCACCACCACTGCTCCCTGGAACGCCTCCTGAGCCCCGACACGGGGCGTACTGAAGAGGATCCCACCAGCGATGAGCGCCAGGATTGTGGTAGCGATGCCCCAGTACACAACACCGTTCGTTCGTGGATCGCTTGTCGTTGAGCGAGCCATACCACCCTCCTAGATTCTTCTGTCGCAGGCTGCACCTCTCCCAGAGTGAAGGCGTCTCACCCTCGTGGCCCCCCGTAAGGGCAACCCCCCGTGGTTGCCCTACCGTCAGGCTTACCCCAACGGTGAACAGTCACTCGCACCCTACCTATGGTATCATACATGACGTATGACGAGCTCAACTCTTCAAACCGAACGCTCCCTTGCACCATCCGCCGATGACCCCTGGCGCTATGGCTGGCGCTACGTGCGTCGCCCTCTGCCCCTTGACAGTGAACACTATGAACGAGTGCCCCTCACGCTGCAGGATGTTCTCCATCCTGAACTTGGAGACTGCGTCGTGCATAGCGATCGCCATGAGACTGACCGCATGTACCTGACCCAGGTCTTGCGTGCCCACCTCGAACCATCCCAGCGTGCGGTGGTCCTGAGCGACGTTCGTACTGTGTGGGATCTTCCCGACTTGCGTCCTCACAGCCCTGACCTCATGGTCATTCCGGGGCTCACGCGGCGCGAGAACTGGAGTAACTTTGTCGTTGCCGATGAGGGGGTTCGCCCCGCGCTGATTATCGAGCTCACCTCACCAGATACGCGGCGCAACGACCTCTACGACAAAGTGGCGCACTACGAGCAAGCCAGAGTTGCTCAATACGTGATTGTCGATGATGATGGGCGTGGCGCCCACCGGCGCCTCCGTCTGCTTGGCTACCTGCTGGTTGGGGGCGTCTACCAGGCCCAGTCGCTCGACGCGCAGCAGCGGCTCTGGCTGGAAGTTGCCGGGCTCTGGATCGGTCTGCGTGGTGACCATGTCGTCTGCTATGACCTCGATGGGAACGCAATAGGTGACTACCTGGAGGTCGTGCGGGAAGCGGAAGCAGCACAAGCCCGTGCTACCGAAGCGCAGGCCCGTGCTACCGAAGCACAAGCCCGTGCTGAACGCCTCGCCGAACGCCTTCGTGCCCTTGGGCTCGATCCGGACGCCGACAGCCATTAGGGCATCAGCATGCTACACTGTGCGTGGTCGTGGCGAGTACCTGGTCAGCAGGATCAGAGCGATACCCATCCCCACAATCAGCAGCAGGAGTATACCAAGCTGCCACGCAATGTCACTTAGGCCGGCGCCATGCTGCGCAATCTCTATCACCGGCTGCACAACGTAGTAGGTTGGGAAGATCCTGGCACTCCACTGCGGGATCTCTATCTTCACCGTAGTGGACTTCCCTGCACCATTGGGGCCAAGGAAGCCGAGAATCTCCCCTTCACTAACCTCGAAGGAGATCTGATCGACGGCCAGAAGTTGTCCGTAACGGTAGCTCAGTTGCTCGGCAGTAATGGCTGAACTTGACATAACAATCATACCTTGAACTGCCGCGCCAGGAATGTGCGCGTCAAGCTGGCAAACTGGTGTGGCTGTTCATAGCGGATGCAGTGACCAACCCCAGGCACGTGGGCAACCTCCAGGAGGGGGTTGCTCGCCTGCAATGCTGCAGCAACCTCAGCCGAAATAATTGCCCCCAACTCTGGCTCACCAGTGACCAATAGAGTCGGTACGGCGATCTGGGTACTGATCGCCCAGAAATCGCTATGGGGAAGCTGCAACCAGTCAAAGACCGCGATCTTTGCTTCGAGCTTGGAGCGAGCCCAGGTGGGAAAGACATCCGGATGCCACCGCGGGCTCTCAGCCCGACCCCGTGCGATCAACTCCTCCTCACGCATCGCCAGGGTCAGCTGGTGCTGCTCCTTCCAACTCAGGCGCTGTGGGCTTGCCCAGTTCTCGGGCGAGATAAAGGCGGGATCCTCCAGAATGGCCCCCCGGATCCGCTCGGGAGCCTGGGCGGCTAGCTGCGCTGCAGTCAGCCCACCCATCGAGTGGCCAATCACCACTGGCCGATCGAGATGCAGCGCATCGATCAGTGCGATGGCATCAGCGGTGCGATCCTCTAGACTATAGCCCATCTCCGGCGCCGAAGACTCTCCATGACCACGGGCGTCTGGCATTACCAGGTCGTAGTCGGCTGCCAATTCGCGCGCGAGCATGGCCCAGCACGCCCCATTGTCCGTAAGACCGTGCAGTAGTAGTAACGGCGGACCGTCGCCACCGGTTCGCCACCCATGGGTCTCGATGCCATTCGTCGCTACCCGAAACTCAGTGCCGAGATTCACTGGTGCCACCTCTTTACCACTCCTCTCATGAAACGAAGGGTGCGGCGAGGCTACGCCTCTCCACACCCTTCACCTTGGCGCTCCTCGTAACGTGGCAGGGCTGGTGCGAATCGAACGCACGACCATCCGCTTAGAAGGCGGGTGCTCTATCCCCTGAGCTACAGCCCCACACCGAGGCTATACTACCCCAGTTAGGCCCCTTTTGCAACCGCACCAGGAGGTGTGGTCAGAGCATAGCCCTCCACAACAAACCAACCCAACTGTGATAACGCCAGGCGATACCCTCGACGCAGCCGTAACTACCCCATGCCTAGAGCCGCGAGCGTGGATCGAGGGCGTCGCGCAGCCCATCGCCAACGAAATTGATGCTCAGCACGGTGAGGAAGATCAAGAAGCCGGGGATCAGAGCGAGCCATGGTGCAGCCTGGAGATACTGGCTCCCATCGGTGACCAGACGCCCCCAGGTGGGCGTATCGGCGGGAAAGCCCACACCCAGGAAGGAGAGCGTCGACTCGGTGATGATGGCCGAGCCAATTTCGAGTGTAGCTGCAACAATGATCGGACTGAGGGCGTTGGGCAGAATATGCTTGAACATAATCGCCCGTCGGCTGATCCCTAGCGCCACTGCAGCCTCAACGAACTCCTTCTCCTTGAGTGAGAGGAAGGAAGCGCGCACAATACGGGCGGTCTGCATCCAGGCCAGACTGCCAATCATGCTCACGACGATCACGAAAATGCCCACTTCCGGCCCCAGCGCACGTTGCACCGGATCGCGGAAAAGGTAGACCGTTAGCAGAATCAGCGGGATGCTCGGCAGCGACAGAAACAGGTCGGTCACACGCATCAGCAACTGGTCAACTACTCCCCCAAAGAAGCCAGCGACGGCACCAACGAGCGTCCCGAGCGAGATGGCGATGAACATCGCTGCTAGACCCACGGCGAGGCTGATCCGTCCGCCGTAGAGCGTCCGTGCCACCAGATCACGCCCGAGATCATCGGTACCGAAGGGATTATTCGCAGAAGGCCCCTGCATGATTGCCACAAAGTTGAGGTGATCGATCAGATCCTCAAGGGTTGGCTGCTCAGCCATCATTGGCGCACCCACCTCCTCCAGTTTGGTCACCTGGTAGGAGACGTAGACGGAGGGGAAGAAGGTCACCATGAGCACGAGGAAGAGCAGGGTGAGCACCCCAAAGATCGCTAGTCTATGCTTTCGAAAACGCCGCCATGCATCACTGAGCAGGGTACGTGGTTTGGCCCCGAGACCACTGCTCAGACGCTGGAGCCGCTCGCGACCTACCGTGGCGCTGGCCCCCTCGAGGGCCGGGTTCGCTTCAGCCATGAACCACTCCCTTTCTATGAGTAGCGCACACGAGGATCGAGCATTCCGTAGAGAATATCCGCGATCAGGTTGAAGGTGACCGTGAGGATCGCAAAGATGAAGGTGAGCGCCATAACTACTGGCGTGTCGTTGCTGTTGATCGAACTGATGAGGAGTTGACCAAGGCCATTCACGCGGAAGAGATTCTCGGTGATGATCGCGCCAGCAAAGATGGTCGGAATGCCGAGGGCAATCAGCGTCACCACGGGGATCAGGCTATTCGTCAGAACGTGGCGCAGGACAACCATCTGCTCTCCTAGCCCCTTAGCCCGTGCGGTGCGCACGTAGTCGAGCGACAAGTTGTCGAGCATTGCGGAGCGTGTAAAGCGGGTCAGCGCTGCCGTCTGTTGTACCACGAGGACCGTGATGGGAAGCACCATCTGGCGCACCTGTTGCCCGAGACTCTCCCAACTATCGACCTGCAGCGAGGTACTGTAGACGATCGGGAACCATTTGAGACCTACCGCGAAGACCAGCATTAGGATCAGACCGGTGAAGAAGGAGGGCACTGAGAAGCCGACGAACGAGAAGAAGGTAGCGAGGTTGTCAAAGAAGGAGTACTGCTTCACCGCCGAAATGATCCCAATAGGGATCGCGATCAGCACCGCAATCAGGTAGGCCAACCCAACCACTTGCAGTGTCTGGGGCAGGCGCTGCAGGATGATATCGATCACCGGGCTACGGCTATTGAATGACCAGCCCCAATCACCCTGGAGGAGCGAGGTCAGCCAGCGGACGTAGCGCACTGGCACTGGTTGGTCCAGGCCAAACTGCTTGCGAATCAGTTCACGGGTTGATTCGGGGATCGAAGGGTTGAGCGCTAGTTGGGCCAGGGGATCACCTGGTGCGAGGGCTAGCACGGCGAAGATGACCATGCTAATCACCAGCAGGGTGGGGATGACGATCATGACACGCCTGATAAGGTACTGGAGCATGGGCCGATCCGTTCTGCTTGGGCTGGGTGCCGTGCATTGGAGCCGCGTGGGGGGGATCTACGCTCATGTAGTGTGTGGGGAGGCTATGCCTCCCCACACGTGTGCGCACCTACTCCATCAAGTCCGGACGAGGCCTTAGCTCGTACGCTTCCAGGAAGCGATGTTCCAGAGCACCGAGTCGAAGGTGCTGTAGGTCGGACCATCCAGGTTCTTCAGCTTGACCTGGGGTGTGAAGCGGTTGATCAGCGGTACCACTGCGCCATCCGTGGTAAGGATGTCGTTCATCTGAATGGCGAGCGTATTCCGCTTGGTCAGATCCATCTCCGTTGACAGCTGCGCGAAGAGGGCATCAAACTCCTCGTTGCAGTAACGGCCATCACCGTTGCCATTCCACTGGTTCGCCGACGATGAACGCTCCGCGCAGGTCCAGGCCGCCAGGTAGGACTGGGGGTCGGTGGTTGTTGGGCCGTTGGTGTACATCTGCAGGTCGGCGTAGAACTTGTTCAGGGTGTCCGGGTTACCGGGATCACCACTGAAGAAGACCGCTGCATCGATCGCCTTCACGTTAACCTGGATGCCAATCTCCGCCAGGTTTGCCTTGATGATCGCCTGGGTACCCTGGCGCAGGGTGTTGATCGAGGTCTGGAAGCTCGCCACGAGCTTGACCCCGTTCTTCTCGCGTACAGGGCTGCCAACCCAGCCCGCATCCTCAAGCAGCTTCTTAGCCGCCTCAACGTCACGGTCACAGGTCAGGTTGTCCGAGCGCACGTTGGCGGGTACTACCAGCACGTTGCATGTTGGTGCACCAGCCGGGCCGTAGAGCTGCTCGGCAATCGCCTTGCGATCAATAGCCAGGTTGATCGCTGCGCGTACCGCCGGATCGGTCAGGAAGGGGTGGGGCTGATCGGGCTCGCTGCGCTGGTCGCCGAGCATCGGATCGGGGTTGGCGAAGTTGACTACGATACGCTCGACACCGAACGAGCCACCAGCCACCGAGTCACAGTTACCACTGGCCAGGATCGGCTCAAGAACCGCCTTGGGCACCTGAATGTTCCAGGCGTAGTCGACCTCCTGGGTCTCACAGACGGCGCGGGCAGCCGAAGCAGCATCACCACCACCCTTGATCTCGACCTGGTCGAAGAAGACCTGGTCGGCGTCACGGAAGTTGGGGTTGCGCTCGTAGAGCACCGTATCGCCTACCTTGAGCTCCGTGAGCTTCCAGGCGTTGGTCCCGATCGGGGCCAGGTTCGCCGCCTGGCATGCTGCATCAGTACTAGCAGCTGCACCGATACAGCTCCCGAACTGGGCCTGCTGCAAGATCATGCCGTTCTGACCCACGAATGAGACGTAGGGGTCGGCGTTCGGAGCCTTCCAGGTAATCTTGAGCGTCGTATCGTCGACCTTCTCAATGGTCTCGATCGGATCGAAGTTCGACTTCGTGGTACAGGCGGTCGCCTCGTCCTTACAATACTCCCAGGTGAAGATGATGTCGTCGATGCTGAAGTCGCTGCCATCAGACCACTTCAGGCCTGGCTTGATCTTCCAGGTAACGCTCATGCCATCAGCAGCAACCCCACCATTCGCCGTCGTTGGGATCTCAGCTGCAATGAAGGGGATCAGCTCATCATTCTGGTTGTAGCGTGCCAACGGCTCCAGGATGACGGTCGCACCGTCAAAGTCCTTGGTACCTGTGGCAAGGTGCGGGTTGAGCGTCGTGACCGCCTGCCAGTAGAGGATGGTCAGCTTACCACCAGCGGCGGGGGCCGGAACGGCCGTCGGGGCGGCCGTCGGGGCTGGGGCCGCCGTCGGAGCGGCCGTTGGGGCCGGAGCCGCCGTCGGGGCTGGGGCCGCCGTGGGGGCCGGAGCCGCCGTCGCCTGCGCTGCCGGCGCAGACGTGGGAGTCTGAGCGGGAGGAGAACCACATGCCGCAAGTACCAATGCGAGCACTGCCAGGAGCGGGAGCCAGGTCCAGAGCCGTTGCTGCTTCACTCGAGCCTCCTAACTGCAATCTTCTGGGTGTGATCCGGCTAGATTTCAGAGCTTCGGTCGCTGGCTAGAGACGACCAGAACCCTTCATCACGTAGAGATCTCAATGCGGCTTGTACCGCACTATGAAAAAGGGTTTTGGGTCATGCTCGCCCAAACTTCCCTATTCTCACCTCTGGCATCCGTGCGGGTGACACCGAGCGTCACCATCACCGAGAGGCTTCTCAGGTGGGCCGCGAGCCACCCAAACGTGCCCCTGTTCCGATCAGCGACAGACTACTGTCGAGTAAAATATGCTCAAATATGCCTACGCTATGGATAATCCCAAAAGTACCATACCTATTGGTAACCTGTCAACCTGCCATTGTATTTTAAAGTATTTAAATCATTATACTTAAGAATATAGCACGGCTTCCATTCTGTTGTCAAACGCTCCTGGTGACCTACCTGCTCACCGTCAGGGCAAGCAAACGGGGCAACCACGGATGGTTACCCCAGCAGTTGACTCATCTCGGGAGTAGGTTCACGGTCCGGTCACTCTTCGCGGGTGCGACGCCCACATGCCCAGGAGATGTGAGCACACCTACCTAGCGACTGCTGCCCGAGAGTTCGCCCTCACCGGGAATCCCTAGGCCTGAGGCACGCAGCCGTTCGGCATTATCATGCACGATCAACGCATCGATCAGCTTCTGCAGATTTCCATCGAGCAGACCAGGCAAGTTGGAGAAGCTCTGCCCAAGGCGATGGTCAGTCACCCGATCCTGTGGGAAGTTGTAAGTACGAATCTTCTCGGCACGCTCACCACTCCCCACCTGTGCTAGCCGCGAGGAGCTCAGGGCACGATCCTGGCGCTCCTGCTCACGAGCGTAGAGTTTGGATCGCAACACCGAGAGGGCCTTCTCTTTGTTCTTCAGTTGTGAGCGGCCATCCTGGCAGGTGACCACGATCTCCTCCGGGGTACCAGCTCGATAGACGAGCCGTACTGCAGAGTCGGTGGTGTTAACCCCTTGACCGCCGTGGCCACCAGAGCGGAAGACATCGACGCGCAGATCTTCGCTTTTGATCTCAACTGCGGTTGCCTCAACCTCTGGCAAGACGGCGACCGTCGCTGTGGAGGTGTGGATGCGCCCACGGGCTTCGGTGGCGGGTACCCGCTGCACGCGATGGACACCACCCTCATACTTGAGCACGCTGTAGGCACCAGTACCGCGGATCTCAAAGATAATCTCTTTAAAGCCACCGGGACCATTCTCCGTGCTCGTGTCAAGTTCTACCTTCCAGCCACGCTCTTCAGCATAACGGGTATACATGCGGAAGAGATCAGCGGCGAAGAGTGCTGCCTCATCGCCACCCTCGCCCTGCCGGACTTCGATGATCACGTTCTTCTCATCGTTCGGATCGCGTGGCAACAAGAGGAGACGAATCTCCGCCTCGATACGCGTGAGATTCGCCCGTTGAAGCTCAGTCTCTTCTTGGGCCAGGGCGCGTAACTCAGGATCGCTACTCTCGTTCACCATCGCCTGCGCATCATCAAGCGCAGTCTCAGCACGACGATAGCTGTGGTAGGCGCTCACCAGCCCCTCGAGCTCACGCTGCTCGCGGGCATACTGCTGCAGTAGGGTCAGGTTACTGACCACGGCGGGGTTGGCCAGCAGCTCGCCGAGCTCTTCATAGCGCACGACCACACTGGCAAGTTTATCAAACATCTGGTGTGTGTGAAACATAGGATATGGGGAGGCACAGCCTCCCCATATCCTAGCGTAGCGAGGGCACCAAATTGGAACAACTCTTCTCTCGTGCCTCTCGCATCGAACCGTTTAAAACCCCTTCGAGATCTTCTTGCGCCGGTTGCGCTCCGCACGGCGCCGCTTCTCTTTTCGCTGCTCGCTCTTCGAGACGAAGTGCATCTTCTCGCGGTACGTTTTGGTAATCCGCTCGGAGACGACGCCCTTGTTGAAGCGGCGAATCAGCTGTTCTACTGTCTCGCCTTCACGACGTTCAACACGCATAGCTCTGCTCGATCAGCCTGTGCGACCACTGATGTGGCTGAAATCTTCCTGGCGCGGGGCACCGCCCTCGTTCAGAGACGCCTCAGGCTCATCGGTCTGCTCACCCCCTTTGCGTTGGATTTTGGTGTGGCCCCAGGCAGGCTCCAGCGTACCGTCGAACACCGGGGTTCAGTATAGTCGATCCATGCCTGACGTGCAAAAGCCTACTTGACACCCTGGAAGAGCGCGATCAGTTCGGCAATCAGCTGCTCACGGGGCTGATCACTCTCATCGAGGCATCCAGTGGCGTAGCACTGGAGTACGACGCCACTCACACTGGCAAGTGCCGACTTAATCGCCGCTACCTGCGTGACGATCTCTCGACAATCACGCCCCTCCTCAACCATGCGCTGCACCCCGCGTACCTGGCCTTCGATCCGCCGCAGTCTGAGCAGCACATCTTCACGTTGGGGCGCTCCAAGTGCGCGCCGATCATCCGTCATCGCGCGCCTCCTGTTACTGCCCCTACACGAGCATCTTGTCAAAAATGCGCCGGTACTCCGATTCTGGGCGTGTTCCTACCAGCCGCTCGACCTCCTGGCCACCCTTGAAGATAATCAGGGTTGGAATGCCCTGGATGCCGAGCTTGCTGGCATGCTGAATCTCCTCGTCGGTGTTGACCTTGGCAATCGTCAGACGATCGGCATAGTCGGTAGCTAACCGGTCGAGAATGGGGGCAATTTGGCGGCAAGGAGCGCACCAGGGTGCCCAGAAGTCGACAACGACTGGCTTGTCTGACTGAAGCACCTGCTGCTGAAAGTTGGCGTCGGTTACGGTAATTGGCTTGGCCATCGTATCTCTCCTTACACCACGAGGCCCATCACCTCGTGTCGAATATGGCTAACTTAGGGAGATGTACCCCCCTGGGGTATGTTATACCTGATGCCCCCGTTGCTGTCAAGGGGTGCGACGTCTGGGCAAGGCCTTGTGTTATACTGAGTTTGTGGGATAGTTCTGTTTCGGCTGCGCCGATGGTGCTTCCCGACGTTGCCAGGGCTGGTTGGAGACGTTCGTGGAGGGTGCAGCCCTCCATGCATCCCATGGGAAGGAGGTCGCCGTAAGGCGAAACCTAGATGAAACTCAATCGAGATATTCGTATCACCTGGGCTGGTCATGCTACCTTCCACCTGACAACCCCCGAGGGGATGAACATCCTGATCGACCCATGGATCAGTAGTAACCCCGCTTGCCCTGCGCCACTGAAGTCGCGTGTGCGCGATCGGCTGGCGGCAGTGCTGCTCACACACGGCCACTCTGACCATATGGCCGATCTGGTTGAGTTGGCTCAAGAGACGGGGGCGTCTGTCCTCTGCCAGTATGATCTCGTCTCCTACCTTGAGGCACAGCATGTCTCACGCGAGCAACTGGTTGGCTTCAATAAGGGTGGAACCGTCACCGTTGCGGGTGTTCACGTGACGATGACCAATGCCCACCACTCGAGTAGTAGCTACGAGCATGGCACGCTGGTTACGCTCGGTAGTGCCGCTGGCTACGTGCTGCGCTTCTCAAATAACTTTACCATCTACGTCACTGGTGACACCAGTGTGACGATGGATATGCAGATCGTCGGCGATCTCTACCGACCGGATCTGACGATCCTGCCCATTGGTGGCCACTTTACCATGGACCCGCGCCAGGCTGCCTATGCGCTCAAGTTGATCCGTTCACCCTACGCCATTCCCTGCCACTTTGGTACCTTCCCCCTCCTGAGTGGGACGCCCGAAGCCTTAGTGACCGCATGCCAGGAGTTCGGTGTGACGACCCAGGTCGTTGCCCTGAAGCCTGGAGAAACCCTTACCTAGGGCGTGGTTCAAACCAGCTTGCCACGTGTACGGGAGGTGTGGCGGGCAAAGCCATACCTCCCCCTTGTATTGAGGAGACAACGCTGATGCTTGAGCATCTTCGACAGGCTGACCCTGCAGTTGCCGATGCCATCGAGGCTGAGACCCGTCGCCAGCGTGATGGTCTTGAGCTGATCGCCAGCGAAAACTATACCAGCCTGGCCGTCATGGAGGCCCAAGGCTCTATTCTGACTAATAAGTATGCCGAGGGTCTGCCTGGGAAGCGCTACTATGGCGGTTGCGAGTTTGTCGATCGGGTCGAGCAGCTCGCGATTGAGCGGGCTATACAGCTCTTTGGGGTTCAGGCAGTGAATGTGCAACCCCATAGTGGGGCACAGGCCAACATTGCGGTCTTTCAGGCCCTGTTGCAGCCCGGCGACCGTATCCTCGGTATGCGCCTCGATCATGGTGGCCACCTGACCCATGGCAGTCCGGTCAACTTCTCGGGCCGCTGGTATGAGGTTCACTTCTATGGCGTGGATCTTGCTACCGGTCTGATCGACTATGCTGCGTTACTCCAGAAGGCACGTGAAGTACGCCCTAAACTGATCACGTCAGGGGCAAGTGCCTACCCCCGTCTGATCGATTTTGCCCGTATGCGTCAGATCGCCGATGAGGTTGGCGCGCTGCTGATGGCTGATATTGCCCATATTGCCGGCCTGGTGGCGGCAGGTGAGCATCCTTCGCCGGCCGGTCATGCGCAGATTATTACGACGACGACGCATAAGACGCTACGCGGCCCCCGTGGTGGCATGATTATGATGGACGAACCCTTCGCTAAGGTGATCAACTCGAGCGTCTTCCCGGGTACCCAGGGTGGCCCGCTTATGCACGTGATCGCGGGTAAAGCGGTGGCCTTCGGTGAAGCGCTTCGTCCAGAGTTCAAGCGCTACGCAGCTCAGATCCGGGCCAATGCCCATGCCCTGGCTACGGGGTTGAGCGCCCATGGGATTAGGCTGATCAGTGGCGGTACGGATAACCATCTGATGCTTGCCGATCTGACGACGCTTGGTCTCACCGGCGCACAGGCCCAGAAGGCACTCGATAAGGCCCATATCACCG
Organism: uncultured Chloroflexota bacterium; assembly: GCA_903915775.1. Lineage (GTDB taxonomy): Bacteria > Chloroflexota > Chloroflexia > Chloroflexales > Chloroflexaceae > Viridilinea. Next base: position 12,409 of record CAIWUD010000570.1, read on the forward strand.
TGAACAAGAACGCGATCCCCGACGACCCCCAGCCGCCAGTGCGGACCAGTGGGATTCGTATTGGTACACCGGCGATCACGACCCGTGGCATGGGTGAAGCGGAGATGGCGCATATTGCCGACTGGATCGCCCAGGTTCTCCATGCGCCTACCGACGATGCCCTCCTGCAGCGTGTCGCTGCCGAAGTGAGCGCACTCTGTGCCCAGTTTCCCGTTCCCGCAGATACTGTGCTCCATGGGTGAGCAGCGCAACATACCCGCACTTCCACCCCCCCCGGCTCCCCAGCGCATCGGGAAACTCCCCGTACACCCGGTGCGTCTGGCGGAGTTGCTGCTGTGGCTGCGTGCGGCCATGGCCCAGCCAGAACCGCGCATGCTTCTCTACGCCAACATCCATGCCGTGAACCTGGCTGAAACTGATGCCGCCCTCGCTGCGGCCTATGCGGCCGCCGACCTGGTTTTTTGCGATGGTCACGGCTTACGCCTTGGTGCAGCACTCCTGGGACGCCCACTTCCGGAACGGTTCACCCCTCCTGATTGGATCGACCAGCTGCTGACGATCTGCGCGCACGATCGGCGGCGGGTCTTTCTCCTGGGGGCTCGCCCTGAGGTTGTTGCAACGGCGTTACGGCGATTGCAGCAGCAGTACGAGGGCCTGGAGTTGGCTGGGCACCATGGCTACCTCTCTGCAGCTACAGGGAGTGAGGCCGCAGCTCTGGAGGCGATCAGGGCGTTTCGGCCCCACCTGCTGCTCGTGGGCATGGGTATGCCGTTGCAAGAGCTGTGGATTGCTCGCCAACGGGAGGAACTTGCCATTCCGGTCATGATGAGTGTTGGGGCCTTAGTTGACCATCTTGGTGGTGGGGCGGTGCGAGGCCCGCGCTGGCTCACCGATCATGGCTTCGAATGGTTATGCCGCCTCTGGTATGAGCCGCAGCGCCTCTGGCGGCGCTACCTCCTGGGTAACCCAGCCTTCCTGCTCCTGATTGTCCGTCAGGCGATAGCAGAGCGGGTGGCGCCGATCGTCAAACATTCTCGATAGGGCGGTGTGGAGGGCGCAACTCCCAACCTTGGGAGCACCAGACGGTAGCGTCGGTACAGCCGTACGGGAGGTGTGGAGGGTGCAGCCCTCCACAGAAGATCCCAACCAAGCCCTGATACCGCCAAACTGTCAAGCTGGCGCAGCCGAAACCGAAACATGTCTAATAGGAGCATCTTCGCGTGCAGCGACTATTATGGTTAGGCGGATTGAGCCTCGTTATGCTGGGGCTGATCGGTCTGTGGCTCGGTCTGCAGCCCGCACTGACCTTCAGCCGGGCGAGTGCCGCACTGGAAGCGGCCATGGAGCCAGGGAGTGATCGTGGCACCCTGGCCGAGCGCGTGCAACAGATGGAGCAGTTGGCTTCACAACTGCCCCAGGAGCCCCTGCTCTGGCGGCGCCTCGCCCGGGGCTACCTGCTCCTTGGGCGCCCTGATGAGGCCATGCGCGCCCTTGAAACGGCCTACCGCCTCGCACCGGCAAGCCTCCTCATCCAGCAGGAGATCGTAGCACTAGGACGGTTGATCAACGAACAGGATGCAACCCTCTGGCAGGGGTTGGGCTACCGACATGAGTAACTCCACTGCAAGCGTACAGACCCGTCTCTGGCCAGCGTTGAAGATCGTCAGTTGGATGGTGCCCCTGGCCCTCCTGCATGGCTTGATCTTCCTCCTGATCGTACCGCCATGGCAGCACTACGATGAGCCCTCCCATCTGAGCTATGCGGCTCAGATTGCCGCAGAGGGGCGCGAGAGCCTGGTGCCACAGTCGCGCTTGATCAACCTGGCGATCGTCGACTCGATGTACCGCTACAACTTCTACCCACCCGGTGAGGTACCGGTCATCGGTTCTGGCACGCCATCGGTCGGGTATGGCCAATGGATCTATCTCCCCCTTTACTACGGTATGGTGGCCGAGTTGCTGGACTTCGTTCAGCACCTACCGGTTGAACAGCAACTCTACGCTGCCCGTGGGCTCAGCCTCTGCTTTTACGTGTTGACGATCCTGGTAGCGTGGCGGGTAGCGGTTGTCATGCTACCCGAACAGCCGCAGCTGCAACTTGTGCTACCCCTGCTGCTCCTGTTCATGCCCACCTTTGTCGATATTATGACCGCAGTCAACAATGATGTGCTGGTCAACTTTGGGGTCATGGTGATGTTTCTGGGCTCTGCCCTGCTGATCCGTGATGGGTTACGCCCCACTGGTCTAGCCCTAGCACTCCTGGGCCTCGCCGTAGGTATCCTCGCGAAGCGTACTGCAGTAACGGCACTCCCCATCCTTGCTTTGGCGCTCTTCTGGTCGGTGCGCCGTCGACCACTACCTCGAGCCTTGCTGCTACCAGGTATGCTCTTGGGGGGCGTAGGGCTACCTGCAGCAGCCCTGCGCCTTGAATATGTTGAAGGCGTGTGGCAACTGCTCCCTCGCGATTGGCTCATGACGCTGGATCAGAACTACACGAGTCTGTTCATTGATCTCTTGCTGCGCTCAGTGACCGATTGGAAGCTCTCGGAGTTCTCTGATCCACTCTTCCTCTACCCACTCGTATTCCGAACCGTCTTCGAGTCGTTCTGGGCTCATCTGGCTTGGGGCAATGTAGTACTGGGAACACCAACCCTGATCACGATGCTCTTGATCGCTGTCGCCTCTCTCATCGGCCTGCTGATCCGGGGATGGCAGGATCGCCGCCGGCTACCGTTGTGGCAGCGTCGTTTTATCTGGCTACTCTTCATCAGTGTCTGTCTGGCCTGGATTGCAGCCATTTTACGGGTACATCCACTACCACCCCTCGTCTCCTGGTTCTACGTTCCTCGGGGGCGCTACATTTTCTGGGCCCTGCTACCGCACCTCTGGTTGCTCGTGTGGGGGTGGCAGGGGCTCTTTCCAGCGCGTTGGCGCCCGCAGAGTGCGTTGCTGCTGCTGGGTGGCGCAATCGTGTTGAGTACGTATACCTGGGCGGTGGTGTTACCGCGCTTCTACTATGGTGCGTAAGGCATGATCGTACTGTCGGAGGTGTCGTGGGCGAAGCCCGCCACGAAAGCCGCCCGCCCAACCTTGGTAGCACTAGATGGCACCACCGGCGCAGCCGACATTGAAGCACACTTCATGAGGAGTAGCGATGGGTCTGATCTTCTTCCGGCTGACGATCATCTGTACTATGGGGCTAACACTGCTGGCAGTTTGGGCAGCGGGGCAGACCAGAGAGCTACCTGGCGAGGCTGTCGTAGGGGCAGAGTTATTGAGTCTTGCCGAGGTTGCGACGCTTGAACAGCGCTTTGTCGCCAACGGGCAGTGGTTAGTTGGGTTCGACCTAGGGCTACGGGCCGATGCGGCTGCAGCAGAGTTACCGTTGCAGGTGCGTGTGCGCACCACTGATGGACTCCCGATCGATCTCGTGCGTAGCAGTGTGCTGATGGGATCAACTGATGCGGGTCGGTTGATGGTACGCTTTGCACCGCTCAATACCCACATCCTCCCCCACACCATCACGTCGACCCTCCTGCTACAGATCGATCCGCCACCACTTCCCCCCGCGGTGGATGCCGGTATTGTCGTCAGACAGAGTCGTTTCAACCAGGAGACGACCTTCATCAACGGCACAGCCGAGCCAGGATTGTCCCTCTCCTTCACCCCAATCTACCAGCAGACACTGCTCGACCCATTCTGGCCCGTTTCGACCATTGCGGCATGGCGCTCAGGTTGGCTAGGTTGGCCACCGTTCTATCCGCTGCTGATTGGGGGGTTCTTGATCAGCCTGCTCGTAGCCCTCCGCCGTCTGGCACTGGCGCGCTAACGATACACCGCCTCAACCGCTATCCTGGGGTGATACGCTCCTCCTTGAACCAAAGCGGAGGAGGGAGAGACTGGCGATGATCATCGGTAGGTAGACCAGGATGTGCAGCAGGAAGCCAAAGCTTAGTGCTGCTGCTTGCGCGATCCCGAAGGGGGCTAGGGCGAGGATGCAGAGGTACTGGAAGAGCCCGATTCGCCCTGGTGCTGAGGGAAGGTTGATCCCGGCAATCATCACGAAGAGGACGAGGAGCGGAGCTGCAAACGGTGTATGAATCTCGAGGGCCATGAGGCTCAACACGTTGGTGAGCACAGCGCTGATCCAGACTAGGGCTGACCAGAAGGTCAGCCCCAGGATTCCGCGCATATCACTGAGGATCTGCAAACTGGCTAACCCGCCCCTGATCAAGGCCTCGCTGCGATGGCGTATGCCGGATGGCAGCCATGAGGGGAGTGTTACACCCCGTTGGTGGATGAAGATTCCGATAACGGTCGCAGCTACCACGACTCCTATGAGCAGGTAGGTTGGCTGATTGACCCAGGATGGCAGCGGCATCAGAACGAGCAGGAGCAGAAAAAGCAGCAGGTAGCAGACGAGATCGATCACCTTTTCGATGGCCACCGTACCGACTAGGAATGCGCGGCCCACCCCAAGCTCGCCCGCCATGTAGACCCGGCTCAGATCCCCGACACGGGCAGGGAGCAGGCCATTGATCATCTGGCCAACCAGGTGGAGGCGCAGCGCCTCCATGGTGCCGATCGCTGCGCCCCGTTCCCCCATCAGAATCTTCCAGCGCACCGCCTTCGCAACGTTATTCAGCAGCGAACTGCCCAAAGCCAGCCCCACAAGCAGTGGTTCGGCACGCCTTAGGCTAGCCCAGACACTGGCGTAGTCCACCCCAGTCGTGGCGAGATAGATCGCTACCAGGCTGACGATAACGCCGATAGCAAGGTTGAGTCTACGCTGCACCACCTGGTCTTACTACCTCCAGTATTGCGGTTGCCATCCCCCCACGCGATCCGATAAGTCAGGGTCTGGGCGGCATGCCCATCCCTGTTAGCACTGCCCCCACACAAAGGCCGGACGCTCACGGTAGGCTACCAGGCTCATCGCCCGGCGATCGCGCTCCGACGTCGTTGGCTGAGCGATAGGCCAAGTGATCCCGATCTCGGGATCATCCCAGCGCACTGCGCCCTCCGCCGCACGCTGGTAGTAGCCCGAGCACTTGTACTGTACCTCGGCGATCGTAGAGAGGGTGAGGAAGCCGTGGCCAAAGCCAACCGGCACGAGGAGTTGGAGCGCATTCTCGGAACTCAACTCGACGCCGACCCACTGTCCAAAAGTTGGTGAGCCAACGCGGAGATCAACGGCCACATCGAGAATTGCTCCATAGGTGCAGCGCACCAACTTCGCCATTGGCGCCGACATGTCTTGGTAGTGGAGCCCCCGTAGCACCCCCTGACCTGACTGGGAGTGGTTGTCCTGGACGAAGGTACAGGTGATCCCACCCTCGGCATACTGGGCCTGGTGGTAGGTTTCAAGGAAGAAGCCGCGCTCATCGCGAAAACGATCAGGCTCGATGATCACGACGCCGTCTAGCTTGGTTTGGGTGAATCTGAAGGCCATCGGGCGCTCTCTCCAGTAGCTCTGTTCAAGTTCCCTATAGTATAGCGGATGTACCGCCTACCCGTAGCAGATCCGTAGTGCGCATCCAGGAGGTATGAAGGGCGAAGTCCTCCACAAACAACAGCACCTAGCCATGGGAACGCGAGACCGTACGGTCAGTATAGCCACGTGCCCTAGCTCACAAAGATGTAAGCTCCCGAGAGCAGCCCCTTCCCCGTAGCAGCCATGGTGCGCAGCCATCTGAGTATCCACCTCATCTGGCGCTGTTGCACTGCCACTGGGAGTTGTGTGTAGCGTATCATGCCCGCCGCTCCTCCCTGCTTCGTAGCAACTGCAGCAAGATCGTGCGGTATGCTGGTGAGCAGTTGTACATACGGTCGGTAGATCGCCTGGCGCAGGAGCCGCGATGACCGTGTGCGGTAATTGCCTAGACCGTGGATGTAGAGCCATCGGTTGACCCGTTTCAAGCCGTGGAAGTGAAAGAAGATCAACGGCTTGCCATCGACGAGGATGGTACCATCAGCCCCTTGCGTCAACTGGTAGTTGCGCAGATTCCACGGGGCGAGATTGGCTCCGGGGTGGCGTACGACCAGGACATTCTGGAAACGCTCTGGCCAATCATCCAGGTACTTCTGATCAGCGAAACGCTCTGGCTCTTCACGATCGTAGCACCACTCGAGGCAGCGTGCGCGCCACCAGTGCAAGCAGGCCAGACCATGCTCATCGCGCCGGAACGAGAGCCAACCGACGTTGTAGATACCGGCCCGTTCGCGATGGCGCAGATCGGCTGGAAAGCGGTGGGCAATGATGGCGATTGAGTGTTCACCTACCTCGGCGAAGAGCGGTGCAGGATCGCTAAAGAAGAAGAGATCGGCATCCAGGTAGGTGATGCGCTCGACCTCTGGCTGATGGGTGAGGATGTAGAGGGGGAGGGAGGGGGTACAGGTAAAGTAGTACTCGACCAGCGATCGTTGCTGTTTGGCTTCTAGGAGTGCTCCATCACCCTGTTCGAAGGCAGCAAGCGTAATCGGCTCAATCTCAGGGAGTGCCAACTGCTTCAGGATGGCGTACACCACCTCATCCATGCAGAGGACCCAGAGCCGAAACGGGCGACTATGGGCCTCGAGTGAGCGGTAGAGAGCCAGACCGCGGGTGAGGTAGTGCTGATCAAAGTAGGTGCAGTAGTGGAATAGCCCTTGGGGCATGCTTGGGGTTCCCTCACGCGCCATGGCTATCCTCGTGCGCTGGTGCGAAGAGGTAGCCACGGTAGCTGTTCTGCTCGGGGGCAGCCTGAATATATGGCTGCTGCCCATAGACAAACTCGCGCAGGAGCCTCATCCCTGCCTCTTCTGCAACCGCCAACAGCTCACCCTGGTTGATACACCAGCCCAGATACTCAGTCTGGTAGCCATACGAGTAGGGACGCTGGAGAAATACGAACGAGGGCACCTGCTGCACAACGGGGGTGTGTGCAATATAGAGGTACCCAGTTGTAGCCCGAGCCAGACGCCGGAGGAGCTCCTGCCACTGCTCACTATAGTGGATAGACGTACTTGCCAGCACAAAGTCGTAGCGCTGTTGCAAACAGCGCTCGTCACTCGAGAACTGCTGCTGCGGAAAGAGCTGCGCTCCATACTGACTGAGCAGGGCCACATCTTTACTGTGGTACTCGATAGCTACCTCAGGGAGCAGTGCCTGAGCCAGCAGGTAGTAGTGGCCGATCCCTCCGCCCCAATCGAGCATGCTGATCCGGTCACGCTTCCTGGCGGCAAGGGTCAGACAGTAGGCAAAAGCCATGGTTGCATTATGGGCCACCAGATCGCTCCTACTCTGCAGGGACGATTCGTGAGCCACGCCCAGGGGCCCACTGCCCTGGAGCAGAGCTACAAAGCGGGGCCACTTAGCTTGGTACACCGCCAATACCTCAGCCACATTCCAGCCCCGTACCTCGGGATGGCGTTCCGCATAGGCCCACCCCTCAGGAATGTAGCGCCACTCTGGCGCAACGAGCAGATCTCTCAGCCGCCTCGCCACTGGTACGAGCAGGGGTGGTGTGACTTGTCGGAGGAGTTGTTGGAATTTGATCAAGCTGTTTCGCTACGGCTTCAGGGCGGCCACGGCACGTCGCACGAACTGGTAGAGCCTACGCAGTCGTGGCAGGTGAGCCATGGAAAATTGCTGGTGTAACCGACGGCAAGCTTGCGCTTCTACTGCTTCGGGCCAGACGGTTGGGATGGATGGGGCTACCCGCAGGGGTGCTTGTGCAAGCCATGTCGCTGCTGCGGCATGCGTTGCCAAATCATCAAAGCCTCTATGCTCGACCATACTCCAGG
>CAIWUD010000571.1 GCA_903915775.1 uncultured Chloroflexota bacterium
CTGTGCCCTCCACGCCTCCCAGGTGGGGCAAGCTCCTCCCCCCAGCGGGGGGAGGTTGGGTGGGTAGGAGGGCTGTGCCCTCCACGCCTCCCAGGTGGGGCAAGCTCCTCCCCCCAGCGGGGGGAGGTTGGGTGGGTAGGAGGGCTGTGCCCTCCACGCCTCCTGTACGATGAGCATGTCTGTCTACAACACGCCTTATAATGATCAGCATACCTTAGCTAAGTACGCGAAGAAGCATGGAACGTCTGTTACTCCTCCACGATCGTCTACCATTCACTATCCTGGCGCTGTTGGCCCTGGTTCTCCTCTGGGGGCTGGTTGATCTGATCCGCGCCCGGGTCAGCCAGGGCCTGCTCGCACTCCTCTGGATCGGTCAGTTGCTGCTCTGCGCACAGGCCCTCCTTGGCCTCATTCTCCTCTTAGCTAACCTACGCCACCCCCAGCTTGCCCTCCACCTCATCTACGGTCTCCTCAGCCTACTCCTGCTGCCGGCAACACGCTTCTACACCAAAGGGCGCTCCGGTCGGGGGGTGGTAGCAACGCTGCTTGCCTGTAGCTTCGTACTCCTCATCGTCGTGCTACGTGCAAGTGCCACAGCTCTGTGAGCTCAGCCTACGACGTCTGATCTGCAGCACTACCCTGTCGTTCAGCGAGGCTAGCAATGGCAATACCAGCCAGGAGAATCCCACCACCAATCAGTTGGAGCGGCTGCAGTGGCTGTTGGAAGATCAGCAGTGCTAGGAGTGCCGAACTGATCGGCTCACCAAGGATGGCGATCGTCACCAGAGTGGGTGAGAGATACTTGATCGCCCAGTTGAATGCCGAGTGCCCCAAGAGCTGCGGTCCGATCGCCAGGCCGAAGATGAGCAGGTACCCCAGGGTTGGTAGTCCGATCAGTGATTGGCCACTGAGGCCCAGCACGACCAGCAACCCCACGGCTGCGGCCGTGTAGACGAGCCAGATGTAGGGGAGTAGGCTCAACCGTGAGCGGAGTTGCCGTCCAATCAGGAAGTAGCCTGAGACGGTCATGGCACCCAGGAGGGCAAGGAGATCACCCAACAGTGGTGCGCTCCCATGACCAGTGCTGCTATCACTCAGGGCGATGAGGAGCGAACCAGCCAGCGTGACACCTACCCCCGCCCATATCCCCACGCGTAAGCGCTCACGTAGGATGAGCCAGGAGGCCAGGGCGACGAAGATGGGGTTCGTGGCAACGAGAGCGGTTGAAGAGGCAATGGAGGTATAGGCCAGCGAACTGATCCAGGTGGCAAAATGGATCGTGAGAAAAAGCCCTGCAATAAGGGCCAGGCCAAGGTCGCGCCGCGAGAGTTGACGTAACTCTGGACCTGATCGCGCCCAGGTGATTGGGGTGAGGATCAGTGCGGCGATCGATAACCGCCCAGCTGCAACTGCCAGGGGTGAGATACCGAGATCAATGGCACCGGTGATCATAATCGATGCGGTAGAGGCGATCAGGACACCAGCGAATAGGACGAGGTAGGCACGACTATGCATAACGCTCGCTGAGTTGAACTTGGCGTGGCACAGCTCCGGCCGCGCCGATGCGCCCCTCGATTCTAGCATACCTTGGCGGGAAACTTGCAGCCGTTGGCATGGTTCAATTTCGGCTGTGCCGGCTTGGCCGTCTGGCGCTGCCAGGGCTAGGTTAGGTACACGTTCACGTTTCCCCTGGAGTGAGGGCGTCTCGCCCTCGAGTCGCCCTCCGTATGGGCAACCCCCCGTGGTTGCCCTACCGTTGGCTTACCCCAACGGTGAACAGGTACTAGGTTGGGGTTTTTTGTAGCGGGCTTCGCCCTCCACACTTCCCTTTGAGCGACATGTTTCCGTAGTACAATGGCTCAGCACGTCGCTCGCGTCTACCCACTCACACACGCGCATGACTCTTCCTCGCCGGCTCCTTCTCACCATAACGACTATCGCCGTACTCACGGCTCTGGTCGATCCAGCCGGACGTCTGCTGGTTGTGCTGCTCCTGCTCTTGTTCGCACCGGGCTACCTCATTGAGCGGCTGCTTCCCCCACCTTACCCGCCACTCTTGACCCGCGCCGCGGTCTGGATCGGATTGAGCTTTAGCCTCATCGCGCTGCTCTACCAGTGGGCCTGGGCTACCGGGCTGACGATTGCCCCACCACTCCTCTGGGGGGCGCTTCTCCTCCTCGTTCCTGCCACCCTCATCGTTGCCTGGTACGATCTCGGTCAATTCGAACGAGTACCACGCCAACTGACCCATGCCTGGCCAGAGCTCCTCTGCCTCTTGATCGTCATCCTCACCCTCTGGGTACGCCTGGACGAAATAGGCAACCTCGCCTTTCCACCCTGGGTCGACTCGGTACATCACGCCCTCCTCATCCGTGTCGCCGCAGAGCAGGGCAGCGTTCCCGTAGCCCTCGCCCCCTATCTGCCCGTCACTGCGCTCCCGTACCACTGGGGCTACCATGTGCTCATGGCGACCTTGATGCGCCTGAGCGGGCTTGACCTGATCGGCACCATGCTCCTGGGCGGCCAGCTGCTGAATGGGCTGCACGCACTGACCGTAGCTGGTCTCGCCTGCTACCTCTGGCGCCGACCAGTGGCCGCACCAGTAGCGGCACTCGTGATCGGTTTTGTCTCGCTAATGCCGGCCTACTACCTCTCATGGGGGCGCTACACCCAACTCAGCGGTCTGCTCCTCCTCCCAGGGCTGGTTAGCGCATGGAGCATGGCGCTCAACTCGCGCCGCCTGGGTTGGTGGCTGATCGCTGCCATCATCCTCGCCGGACTGAGCCTTGTCCATTTGATCGTGCTCATCTTCAGCTTGACCCTCTTGGCCACGCTCACCCTGGTTGTCCTCCTTAGGCAGCCCTGGCAGCGCGCCCGTCAAAGTCTGTTTGCTGCGCTCCTGGTGAGTCTGAGTGCCCTGGTGCTAGCCGCTCCCTGGCTGATCATGCTGGCACGGCGCTCCCTGCTGCCTGGGTTAGCAACTGGTGGACTAGTTGGCAACAACAGCTTCAACGCCCTCAACAACGGCCTGCTCTGGGTCGTGCCCAATCAGATCCTTGTCCCCCTGGCGCTTGCGGCTGCACTGGTCGGGTTACAGCGGCGGACGACGGCTGCAGCGATACTGCTCAGTTGGGTAGCGCTCGCCCTCCTCATTGCCAACCCCTGGATGCTCGGCTATGCACTGCCGGCCATCGGTATCATGCTCCTGAGTGCTGGCCTACTGCGCCGCCGGATCGCCCTGATGCTCCTGGGGATACCGCTCATCCTACTCAACCCAGCGCTCATTTCACTCCCCTACCTCTGGTTGATCAACAACGACGCCCTCGTGATCAGCCTCTTCATGCCCATCACCCTGCTGATCGCCGGGGGAGCGGCGATCCTCTACGCACGCCTCGTGCAGCGCACCGCTCCACCATTGCGCCGCGCCCTCGTTCCAGTCAGCCTGCTCCTCATGCTTGGCGCCGGGATCTGGGGGATGCAGTCTGTACGCCCGAGCATGCTCAACCAATCCACCCTCACCGGCTCACCTGCCGAGCGTGCGGCCATCGACTGGATTGCCACCAATACCCCAGCTGACGCACGCTTTCTCGTCAACACCACCTTCTGGATGCCTGACGCCTACCGCGGCGTCGATGCTGGCTGGTGGCTCCTCCCCCTCACTGGGCGTTGGACTACCACACCGCCGGTGCTCTTCATCTACGGTGACCCCGACTATGTACGCGATACCCAGGCGCTCACCATGACCCTTGCCGACTATCGGCCCGGTCGTGAAGAGGCTATCTTCGCGATCATCGCGACTGAGCGGATTACTCACATCTACCTTGTCGAGGGGCGCGGACCGCTCACTCAGGCGATCTTTAACGGGCGACCGGGGTTCAGCGTTATCTATGCGCAAGATGGAGTAACGATCATCGCCGTTGAACGATCGTCGGCACTGATCAAGTGAACGTGAGGTTATAAATCGATCTACACGCTGGCTTGCCCAATGAGATGGGCCATGTTATGATCGCTGCGCCATAACTATACGATCAGGCCTGCGCAATCAAAACAACTATCCGCCCATGTCGAACGATATCCAGATCAGCGAGCGTGAGCGTGAAATTCTGCGTCTCGTCGTGACTGGTGCCACCAATCAGCAGATCGCCCTCCAGCTTGACATTAGCGTCAACACTGTGAAGGTTCATCTGCGCAACATCTTCAGTAAGATTGGTGTCGTTTCACGGACGGAGGCGGCAGCCTATGCACTGCGCCATGGGCTCGTGCCCATGCGCACCACCGCAGCACCACAGCCTACAGCAGAGCCGATCGGCGCACCGGAACAGATAGCGCCGCCTACCGTGGCAGAGACTGCTCTCCCTGAAGAGGTTGTCACCACCGCGGCGGCAGAGCCCGCACCTGCGCCAGTGCGCAGCTGGCCCTGGTTACCACTGGTGGGGCTCCTGCTCCTCGGTGCGCTGCTCAGCACGCTCCTGCTCCCCTGGCCCCGTGACGCAGCAGAGCAACCACCCCTCGCAGCGTTGCCCACCATCCCGAGTAGTGCTACGAACACTAGCCGCTGGTCAAGTCGTGCACCACTCCCATCGCCACGCGACCACATGGCGCTTGCCGCTTTCGATCTCCAGCAGGAGATCTACCTATTTGGTGGGCTACGCCAGGGGCGAGTGAGTGGTGAGGTCTACCGCTACGATCCGCTCGACAATCTCTGGGTCTCTATCGGCGAACAGCCCGACCCGGTGCAGCATGCCGCCGCTGTCACCCTGCGCGGCAAGATCTACCTTCCAGGTGGTGAAGATACCAACGGTAACGTACAGGATCGGCTCACCATCTACGATCCACGCAGCCGCCGCTGGAGCCTGGGCCCGCCGCTGCCAGAACCACGCAGTCGCTACGCCCTTGTCAACTGGGAGGGGCGGATCTACCTCATCGGGGGTTGGGATGGCCAGGCTATGCGTGCAGAGGTCTTCATCTTCGACCCAGAAACTGAGCGCTGGAGTCAGGGACCGGCGTTGCCACGGGCGTGCCGCCATGCTGGTGCAGTGATCGCCGCAGGCCGGCTCTACCTCATCGGTGGTGAGGATGCAACGGGACCGCTGCGTGATGGTTGGCGACTCGATCCTGGTGACGAGTTGAGCCGTGGTTGGAGTGGGATCGCCCCGCTTCCAGAGGCGGTTGGGCTACCTGCCGCCGTTGCTCAACTTGGCATGCCACTGATCTTTGATCCCGTAGGGCGCACAGGCTTTCGGTACGATCAGGCTGCCGACGCGTGGCAATCCTTCACCATTCCCGACGCGACGCCAATTGCTTCATCAGCGGTCGCACTCGACACCGGAATCTACTTCGTCACCGGTATGACGAGTAGCCAACCGGGTGCTGTTAGCAACTACCAACCCATCTTTACGGTCTTCCTGCCGTAGCATGGATGGGTCTGGGAGGGCACGTCCCTCCCAGAAAGCGATACCTTACCTACGGACGACGGATACGCACCGTGCCAATATCTGTGACCTGGTCGCTCCGCACCTCAATCTGGATTGCCGAGTCTTTTTCACCACTTGGGGCCGGGATCAACCCGGAACTCGCTGGTGTCCAGTAGGCGAGCGAATAGGTTCCCGGAGCAAGGTTACCGACCACGAAGCGCCCACTCGCATCAGTACCACCACTCGGCGAACTGAGCGTAAAGGAGATCACTGGTGCATCAGGGGTTGGTCCTTGGGTCAGTACGGCAACAAAGATCCTCAGCCCCACAATCGGTTGTCCATCAAGGTCATTGATAACCCCCAGAACCGCACCTGTCGAGGCACTCACCTGCTGCTGGGCATCAATAGTCGGCTCGGGGGTGGCGGGCGTCTGCTGCGCAGCGGGGTAGGGGTAGGGATAAGGGTTCAGTGTTGGTTGTGGTTGTGGATAGGGGTAAGGGTAGGGGTAGCCACCCTCGGAGGTTGGTACAGCCGTAGGTGCGGGGTAGGCCTCTGGTACTGCTGCAGCTGTCGGTGCTGTATTGCCCGAGCTGCAACTGCTTAGGAGTATACCAAGCAGTAGAACGATCATGGTGCGATGAGCCACAGATGTCTCCTTAAGGCACGGTTCAAATCGGCTTGAGCAGCGTACGGCGGGCGTAGATCGCCGCACCCCCTAAAGCTAGCTCTGGTAGCGTCAGACAGGTACGTTGGCGCAGCCGCGATTGAAACACATCCTAACATAGACAAACGGAACAGGCATAACCCTGCTCCGCTCTGAGGTGAAGCCCTATGGTGGTAGGCAGCGAAGTGCTTCTCGTTCATCTGGGGAGGCATGGAGGGCGTTTTTTCCTCCATACCTCCCCCCGCTGTGGCGAGCAGCGAACCGCGAACCTTGGGTACGAAGCAGGACTACTACTACTCCGTCTTCACAATCGCGTTGTAGGCGTAGAGCTGATCCTGCGCAGCCGGAGCATTGTTGACAATACTCTGGTTCACGACACAGATGATGTTCTGGCTAGCCGTGATCGTCGCTGATCCGATGAAACCATTCGGCAGCGACGAATCGTTGAACTGGAAGATACCAACCGAGGTGTTCGGCTGCAAGCTGGACGCCTTCACCGTTGGGGCGACACTCACTGCCTGTCCGTTGCTACCAGTTCCGGTGTAGCTCACCGTCACTGAGGTGGCTGAGGTACCGATGTTCTGGCACGTCACCGAGCTACCAAAACCGAAGTACTCCTTCATGACGATTGGTGCAACGAGGTTCTGTCCACCACTCGTCAACCCCTCATAGGTGGTAGCATACTTCGCGCTGTTGGACTCGTTGACCGTGACGATCAGCGGCTGCGGGTTGCTGCCAGTGCTCTCGATCACGGCACTGTAGAGCGACTCAGCAGCTGGGAGGATCTGGAAATCGAGGAGCGTATTTGAGGCACCAGATGCGAGGGTAAAGCTACGGGTCGTGCCGTTCGAGTAGGTCGCCGTGACGTTTGCCGTGGTCGAACCGGCGTTCTGTACGGTAATGGCGGTGTTGTAGCCGTAGTAGTTGCTCATCACCACCGGGGCGTAGACCTTCGTAGCACCACCGCTGAAGGCCGAGAAGGCGTAGAGTTGATCGGCCACACCAGTGCCCACGCCACCGTAGATCTGGACGATCGCCGCCAGATTGCCTGAACCGGTGATCCGGGCCGAGTAACCGGTATTGCTATTCAGAAAGCTCTTTCCGCTCTGGTTGATCGTTGTTGAGCCGTTGGCCGCTAGACTGATCGAATCACTACCGACCTGGGTCGTGCCCTGAAAGTAGGCAACGCTACCCGTGTTAGCCGATGAACTGGCGTTCATGATCCGCAACGAGGTGTAGAAGCCGTAGTAGTCGTTGTAGATGCTCGGCACGTAGAGGGTAGTTGCCGGTGAGCTGACGCCCACGTAGGTATCGCCGGAATCGGCATCGGAGTAGTTGACCACCGCAGCAACCGGCTGGTCACACTCCACCACACCCGCCAGGGTCTGACCGGAAGGGATCCCGCTGACGCTCGGGGTGAAGATGTAGGCACTCTCGTTGGGCAGGATTGGCGGCACAGCCGTGCTCGACGAGGCCGAGGAGTCGAAGGCCGTGGTACCAGTGGCGCTGTAGAGCTTGTACGCACAGCTGGCGTTGGCACTACCCAAGTTCTGGATGCGGAACGCGGTCGAGAATGGGCCACCCGGCACGCCCAGGTCGCCCTGAGCACGAACGGGCTGAGCCGCTGGTAGTGCTAGGCTTACAGCTAGCGCAACTACGGCGAGCAGTTTGGTGAGAGACGAGCGTGAGATCAAGACAACCCCCTTCTGCATACGGTGCTTTCCGAGCGCAGTCGCTCTGAGTGAGGTCACTATAGCAGGCTACTGGCACCCTGACTATACCTCTTTGGGGCATCACCCACATGGGTTATTGAGTGGTTTTAGGCTTTAGGAAGCCATGCTTATTTGCTACGCCTGACGCTCCCTATGGCCGGGTTGGAGCTACTAGGAAGGTCAAGCCCGCCTACAGTGCCTGATCGGTTGGGGCAGCCACTGCTGCAGGGGGTGCGGGAAAGAGGCGTACCGCTGCTACCAAGATCCAGCTTGAGATGAGCTCGCAGACGCTGGAGACGAGGCGCAGAGCGAAGATTACCACAACCGCCTGTGCTGAAGACATGAAGGAGCCCAAGAGCGCCAGGAGGGTGAGGTCGCGAAAGAGGAGGCTCACGGGGAGGAGTTGAAAGAGCAGGTTGACCACCCCGCTCAAACAGGTGATGCGTAGCACCGTGGAGAGATCGAGCGGGATCCGGCTGAAGGGTTGTGCCAGGAGGTAGAGGATGAGCGCCCCACAGCCCCAGGCGAGTAGGTAGCTGCCAGACCAGCCCACTACCCGTAAGCCGATCAACCGGCGCTGCAACCCTGGCACGATGGGCCTAAGCCGCCAGAGGAGCCCGCCGGCAGCCAGGCCTTGTACCACGATCGCAAGGAGCCGCCAGTACCAGGCGATGGGTGAGAGGAGGGCGATCACGATACCGGCTGCCAGCATCAGGAGGAGCAGTTCGATCAGGTTCACGAGGAGGATGGCACGCGTCGAGAGGTGAGCGGCGCGGTAGACGGTGACCCGCCCAAACCACTTCCACCACCCCCCAGGTAGGCGTCCCATGAGGGTGGTTTGAATGTAGTCAGCGAGGGCTGCACGCCGTTCACCAGGGCGGTAGCCCATCAGGTCGATCCAGACCGCCGCCTGGATGCTCAATGAGAGAAGGTAGAGCCCTAGGCAGCTCAGGAGGCTGCTGAGGGCGAGCGATTGGCCGAGGGTGGGCAGGAGTTCGCTGTTCTGGTAGATGATGAGCGCAACTACAGCGAGCAGGAAAAGGTTGATACCCACCTCGATCCAGCGCTGTGTACGCCGCGAGATGCGCTGTCGTAGCTGTAGCAGTTGGCCATTGCACCAGGTAAGCAGGGCTGAGAAGCGCTCAGTCATGCCGAGCTGCCTTTTGGAAAGCCCACGTGGTGACAGTAGCCAACCCCAACCGCTCTACCAGCAGTTGAGGTGGATAGCTACCGAGACGTCCGATCGGGCTTGCATAGAGGCGACGTAGCAGTGTCGCTGCAGGTTGTGCAGCGGCTGGCCACTCCTGCTGCCAGAAGTCGAGTGAGTGCCCAAGGGAGGCGTAGCTGATCATGAAGCACGCATCAGCCCGTGGCTGAAAGCCCTCACGTTCCAGCAGTGCGACCAGGGTGGCTCGTGGAAAGATGAAGAGGTGGCGTGGGAGATCCCAACCGACCCAGTAAGGGCCAAAGAGGCGCCGACTGAGGCTCTCGTAGTTGGGAATAGAGCAGATCAGGTGGCCTCCGGGGCGGAGCGCGTGCCAGATCGTGCGCAGGGTCAGCAGGGGATCGGCTACATGTTCAAGGACGTGCCAGAGAGTGACGACGTCGAGGCTCTCTGCTGGCAGATCGGCCTGCTCAAAGGTCTGCTCGAGCACCGGGATGCCAAAGCGGCGACGTACATAGTCAGCAGCTGCGGCTGTCGGTTCAAGGCCCTGCAACGTCCAACGCCCCGTTTGCTGCATCTCTTCGAGGAAGAGCCCGCTGCCACAGCCGACATCGAGGAGTTGCCCAGTTTGGCAGAAGCGCTCGACAAAGTGGCGCATCTTGCGCGGATAGACCCTCCGTACCGCTCGACGTAGCCACGACGGCTCATCCTGGATCGCGGTCGCGTAGGAGTCGTAGTCGCCCTCATAGTAGCGCTGCAACTCCGACCAGGGCAGGCGCGGCCACTGGTAGAAGGTCGTGCAGCGACGGCAGCGTACCACCTGAAATTCACCCGGTAGCCGCATGAGCCGATCTGGTCCGCGGAAGACAAGCAGGGCGCCCTGCTCACCACAGATAGCGCAGAGCGCATCGGGCTCCAGACGACCGTGCTGCTCACTCCTATGATGAAGGCGGGGAGTGTGCAGAGAGGAGTGCGCTCCCTCCGGCCCTCCTATTGGGCCCATGTCCATGGTAAGCTCCATGTGGCTTGGTATACACCTTATGATCGTGCGACAGGAGGTGTGGAGGGCGCAGCCCTCCTCAAAAAGACCAACCCAGCCTTAGTACCGCCGGACGGTCACGTCGGCGCAGCCGAAATTGAACCATGCCTCAGTGTGGGTAGGCCCGACTATCCTTAACCTGCGGCACCGCCTGGAGTGGCCGTGAGAGGCCAGAGCGTGTGCCGCGCAGGAAGGGGATCAGAAATTGCCAACGCCACTTGATCGCGAACTCACGCACGGCAAAGTAGCTGAGATGGATGAGCGCAGCCAAGGCAAAGGGACGCCCGTGCCTACGGTAGAAGATCACCCCACTCTCACCATGGGTCTGCCAGAACTTTGCCGAGGCCGGGTTGGTTGTGCGTGAGATCTTGTGCCACATGCGTGCCTTTGGCACCTGCAGGATGCGC
>CAIWUD010000572.1 GCA_903915775.1 uncultured Chloroflexota bacterium
AGCACGAAGCGCATTCCTGCCTCTTCATCACCCTCCCCTACGAGACGTCCAGGAAGTTGATTGGCGCACGCCAGAGCTGTAGCAACCTCGGCAACATTGGCGCTACGATCGGCTGTAGCCGGCAGTTCGATACGGAAACCTTGACTACGGAGCGTGTCTACCAGTCGTTGGGCATCGGCAGCGTTACGCTGAAAGACCTCCTCGCAGAGGGCTCGTAGCTCGGGTGCCGCAGGGTTAGCGCCATAGACCAGGGTATGCCAGAGCTTTCCACCAAAGGCGGTATCGAGCTCTACCCCTGCGATGACCCGGAGACCATACCGTGCTCCTGCTGCTACCACGGCTGCCACGCCTGCCGTGGTATTGTGGTCGGTGACCGCAATCGTGCGGATCCCCTGAGTCACTGCAGCAGCTGCCAACTGCTCTGGGCTCCAGCTCGCGTGGCCCGGCGTTGCCGTGGTGTGGATATGCAGGTCGATCATCCTGGTCACGTACTTCTGTGTTCAGCAGCAGCACGGAGGCGACGACTCTCAGCGCTGAGATTGATCCAGTTACCGAGCAGCATCACCCCTGCACCGAGGAGTACCAGGGGGTCGAACGCCTCCTGGTAGAAGAGGGTACCCACAATAGCAATGAGCGGCAGCCGAAGGAAATCCATCGGCATGACCACGGTGACATCGGCGAGTAGGAGTGCCCGGGTCACACAGTAGTGGGCGGTCAGTGCACCAAAACCGACGAGTAGGAGCCATGGCCATAATGTCACGGTTGGCGTGACCCAGTTTGTCAGTGAGGGGACAAGTCCCAGGGGGAGCTGGATCAGGGTCATGTAGAAGAGGATACAGAGTGGTGTATCGTTCTGGGCCAGGCGCCGAGTAAGGGTATGAGCTAGGGCGAAGCCTACGGCGCTCGCTAGAACGGCAAAGGCTGCCGGATGAACACCCTGAAGTCCAGGCCGCAAGATGATAACCAGCCCAACCATGCCGAGCAGAATCGTGATCAGGCGTGGTCGGGTGAGGCGCTCACCAAGGAGGAGTGCTGCCCAGAAGGCCGTCCAGATCGGCCCAGTAAACTCGATGGCGAAGACCTCGGCCAGGGGAATGAACGCCAGCCCGTAGAACCAACCGAACTGACCACCAAAGTGGGCGAGATTACGCACGATCTGGAGCCCCGGTACGCGTGTACGAGCCTGACCCCAGCCACTCACGGTGAGGAGCAGACTGACCACACTCAGCCCAATCAGACTACGAAAGAAGAGGATCTGAAAGGTGTTCAGTTGGGCAGAGAGCTCACGGCCCGCCACAGCCATTGCCATAAACGAAAGCAGTGCACCCAACATCCAAAGGGCAGCAGCAACAACGCTGCTGGCTGCGTTACGGTAATTCATAAGCTCCGCTCATGGAGTTGTCGACTGCACGCTATCCTGCGCCTCAACCGGATACCCGGCGTCGCGCCAGGCCTGAAAGCCCCCTTCAAGGGCAATCACCTTCGGGTAGCCGAGCTCCATGAAGATCTGTGCCCCGCGTACGCCCGATTCAGGTCGGCTTGCATCACCATACGCAATAATCACGGTACCGGGTGTGATACGCTCCAGTCGCTGTTCGAGTTCACGTGAGGTAATCGTCAGTGCACCGGGAATATGCCCCTCCGAAAAAGCACTTCCCGCACGCACATCGATGAAGATCGCGGTACCGGCATCGAAGTGGGCCCGTGCTGCAGCTAAGTCGATCTGCTCTACCGACGGTCCATCGGGGTTGATACCACCGTGTGCAGCTTCTGGCGCCTCAGGAGTGGCTGTTGCCGCGGGAGCGGATAAGCCGCTCACACCACCGGTAATCGCAAGGGCCGTGAACGCTGCAATAAGCAGGAGTGCGCCGATGAGTAGTGCTGGTAGCCATGCTGTTCTACGCACGCGCTCTGGATCTGGTGAAGATGTCATTGCTCATCTGATGATGCAACATCCCTCCCCCACACAGCTGGGAGGGAGGGATGTTGCATGTAACTCACGTTATGGCACGGTTCAACCGGCGTTGCGCTAGGATTTCTTGCGGATGACCACGTCCCCCATACCTCCCGTGAGACGGTCAATCCGGTCTCAAGCAGGCCTATACCGAGGCAATTCGCCCATGCCACCCATATCTACCGTTCGGGCAGACCGCGCTCAACGAGCAGATCCATGGCGCGATCGATAGGAATATGTACACTACCCTCGGTCGTAAAACCATAACTGCCGAGCAGTTCACGATCGGGAATGACATAATCCCGGTAGGTTGGGCCACCGAGAGGAGTAACACTCGGAGCGAATGGCACGCGGCCAGCCAAGATCACCATCAGACTGATGATCACAAAGACGACTAGAAGGGTAGCCATGATGGATACAGCTGAAGGTGAACGCTGGCTCGACGGGTAAGATCCCTGGTAGCGGTAGCTCATGATTAGTG
>CAIWUD010000573.1 GCA_903915775.1 uncultured Chloroflexota bacterium
TAGCGTAACGGTTCACCCTTCTCCCGGAGCGAGGGCGTCTCGCCCTCGTGAAACAACCAACCCAACCACTAGCGTAACGGTTCACCCTTCTCCCGGAGCGAGGGCGTCTCGCCCTCGTGGTGCCCTCCTGTACGGACATCCCCCGTGGTTGCCCTGTCGTCGTTGGCGCAAGCGAAATTGCACGATGCCCCTAGAAGAGTGCGGCCCGGCTCACCCCATCAGAGGGGCTACAGACGAGAATAGTTGCCTCACGCCCAACCTCCTCGCGGTAGCGTGCTGCCAGATCGGCGGTGAACTGCTCAACTGCACCGACCCGCACTAAGCTCACGGTGCTGCCACCAAAGCCACCCCCAGTGAGCCGTGAGCCGTAACAGCCTTCAAGCGAGTGGGCGATACGCACGAGGGCGTCAATCTCCGGTACACTGACTTCGTAGTCATCACGGAGGCTAGCGTGAGAGGCATTCATCAGTCGACCGAAGCCGCTCAGATCACCATGATCGAGCGCCTCGGCCGCCTCAAGCGTCCGCTGGATCTCACTCACCACGTGCCGTGCACGGGGTAGGATCGCAGCTGGAAGGAGATCGGCATGCTCTGCCAGCTGCCCTGGGCTCACATCGCGGAGGGCGGTGATGCGAGGTAAACGCGCTCGTAGCAGCTGCACCGCCTCCTGACAACTAGCCCGCCGACTATTGTACTCGGAGCCAACCAGCTGATGGCGCACTCCACTGTCGCAGACGACGATCCGTACATCGGGCGGAATGGGGATCAGCCGGTAGCTCAGGTCGCGACAGTCGAGCAGCAGCGCCTGCCCAGCGCGACCCAGAACCGAGGTGAACTGATCCATAATCCCGCACTGCATGCCAACAAAGTTATTCTCGGCCCCCTGGGCGAGGAGTGCTAACTCCTCACCGAGCATGTCGATGTTATTGAGGAGTTGGAAGGCGTACCCAACCGCTACCTCGAGTGATGCCGAAGAGGAGAGGCCTCCGCCGAGGGGCAGATCGCTCATAATAAAGAGATCGGCGCCAAGGATGGGCAGATCGCGGGCGAGAAGCCCCTTGACGACTCCGCGGACATAGTTGCTCCAAGGCTGCTCGTGGTTGCGCTCGATCGCATCGAGGCTGAAGCGATCTTCAGCGGCATAACTGCTACTGTAGACGCGGACCATACGATCGGCACGTGCGTGTGCAGCAATGAAGGTTCCACGATCAAGGGCCATCGGGAGGACAAAACCCTCGTTGTAGTCGGTATGCTCGCCAATCAGGTTGACCCGTCCCGGTGCACGGACAATCAGGCGTGGATGCAAACCAAAATGGTTGCTGAAGGCGTCACGGAGTTGGTTCATCTCGATCATTTCGTTGTCCTCCCATCGAACACTCGAACCAGTTACACGAGCACACGCCCCTCACCTTCACGCCGAGTCACTTTCCGTTCGTCAAGATGCTCGAGGAAAGCTAGGGCATACTTGCGGCTACTCCCAAAACGGTCACGCATACCACCTACGGTCACACTCCCCTCGCGCACAACGGTCTGCTGTACCCAGGTGAGCAGTTCATCATAGGTGGCGGGTAGGAAGAAGATCTCCGGGGCAACACGCACAAACAGTCGCCGTTCGAGAGCCCAAGCGAGCAGTTCATCATCGAGATCAGGTGGTGGTGGGCCGTACGGTGAGCGCGCCATGGCGGCCAGAGCTATGCGGAGGGCCTGGGCAGCTTCGGTACCCGGCTGGGGATCATGATCAGCCTGCCAGATAGCGGTCTCGTCCTGACCGATGAGCCCGCGACGCAGCGCTTCGTCGAGGAACGCTCCCAGGGAGCGTGGGTTGAGACGCAGCTTCTGGCGCAACTCTTCACGCGAGATGCCCCGTCGTAGGGGAAAGCGCCCATGGTAGGCCCGTAGGGTTGCTCCCAGACGATCGACCAGCTTCTGCCAAACCGCCACTCCTACGAGATGGAGGGCCGTACCACCCTCAGCAGGGAGGAGGATCAGACGCCCAGCAGTAGCAAGTTGCTCTGCCAGGGGACGCATAGTCGCTACTGGTAAGCCACTCATACTGGCCAGCTCCTCTCGTGACTGTGGCGGAGCATCATCCAGGGCCTGGAGAAGTAGCTCAGCGGGATCACCACGCACCAGAATCTCCAACCCACTCAGCACCTCGGCGCGAAAACGGCGATGGCGCGGTGGGTGAGGGTCGATGATGGTGCCTCCAGCGATCGTGCGTGAGGGTGAAGCGATACGCAGAATAGCGCGATCACCGCGGGCGACGGCGATCGGCTTGCTCAGCCGTAGCTGCACCCAACCCTCACCCCCCGGCTCCAGACGCTCCGTATCGAGCAGGGTGACTCGGCAGCGCACCTCGCTCGCCCCACTGAAGAGGTCAAGCGCCACATTCTGGCTGATTGGTCCGGGGGCGTCGTGGAGGAGCCGCAGGCGCAGATCGAGCCGATCACTCGGGATGAGGCTTCCCGGTGGTACCAGCACATCACCCCGGTTGATCGCCCGATGGTGAATACCAGCCAGGTTCACGGCTACTCGTGTACCTGGCAAAACCTGCTCCGTCTTCTGGTTATGGATTTGCAAACCACGCACCCGCGCCTTGAGGCCAGACGGGAGAAGCTCGAGCTCGTCACCAATCTGCAGTGAACCATCGACGAGCGTTCCGGTGACCACGGTACCAAAGCCACCAATCGTGAAGGCACGGTCGATGGGCAGACGCGGTGCCCCATGCCCAGTCGTCCGTGAGGGGATAGCATCGAGCAGTTGGTCAAGTTGCTGGCGCAACAGATCTAAGCCCTGGCCGCTACGCGCCGAGACGGCAACAACTGGGGCATGCTCCAGGCTCGTCCCACGGAGTCGTTCGCGTACTTCATCTTGGACCAGTTCCAACCACTCCCCATCAACGAGATCAGCCTTGCTGATGACCACCAGCCCGTGGCGCACCTGGAGCAGATCGAGGATGGCGAGATGCTCACTGGTCTGGGGCATCAGCGACTCGTCGGCGGCCACCACTAGGAGCGCGGCATCGAAGCCACTGACTCCAGCCAACATATTCTTGATGAAACGCTCATGCCCAGGAACATCGATCAGGCTCACGCTACGCCCACTCGGCAGTGTAAACCAGGCGAAGCCAAGATCGATGGTCATCTCACGCCGCTGCTCCTCTTCCCAGCGATCGGGGTCGATCCCGGTAAGGCTCTTCACCAGCGTGGATTTGCCATGATCGACATGACCGGCAGTACCGATGACGTACATAGGGTGTAGGTGAATTGCTTCATAAAGCTGGCACAGATACCCCCCTCCCAACCTCCCCCCGCTGGGGGGAGGCTTCCGGCTCCCTCCCCCAACGGGGGAGGGTTAGGGTGAGGGCAAGGCGCACTAACGTACTGAAACAGTACATTTAGGGTTTTAGGGTTCAAGCCAGGTCGGCTTCTGCTCCCAGTATAGCATGGGTGTACGCGCAGTTATTCCGTACCCTCGCCTCCGGGGCGGCGTGGAGGGGGTAGCCCACCACAAAAAACCCAACCCAACCAGTAAACCAGACCGTCCCACAGATCGCAGATATGTTATACTCTGGCCATTGGTTCTCGATGCGCACACAGGGCGCCTCATGAATGTTCTACTGCTTGGCTCGGGGGGTCGTGAACACGCCCTAGCCTGGAAGATAGCGCGATCACCCCGCTTCCGCCGCCTCTTCGCCGTTCCCGGTAATACCGGCACCGGCATTTACGGCCAGAACGTACCCTTTCCGCTCACCGATGTCGATGCACTCCTCGACCTCGCGCAGCGCGAAGGGGTGGATCTGCTCGTTGTTGGCCCCGAAGCGCCCCTCGCTGAGGGGATTGTGGATCGTTTTACCGCCGCCGGGATCCCTGCCTTTGGCCCCACCGCTGCGGCAGCGCGCCTCGAGAGTAGCAAGGCCTTTGCTAAGGAGGTGATGGCCGCTGCTGGGGTGCCGACGGCTACGGCCAGGGTCTTTGGGCATCCTGCGGAGGCCCTTGCCTTTGCCCGCACCAGCGCCCAGCCATGGGTAGTCAAAGCTGATGGTCTGGCTGGTGGGAAGGGGGTAGTGGTTGCCGATGATCTACCCACGACCCTCGCAGCGATTGAACGGCTCGCCGCCACGCCTGCTGGTAAATACCTGCTACTCGAAGAGCGGCTCTATGGCCGCGAGCTCTCACTCATGGCGCTCTGTGATGGTCAGCGTCTCCTCCCACTTCCCCCCGCCCGTGACTATAAACGGCTGGGGGCGGGTAACACTGGCCCCAACACCAGCGGGATGGGCACAGTGGCCCCGGTTGACGATGTCAGCCCAGCCCTGGCCGATACGATCGTGGCCACCTGCATGCAACCAGTGGTCAACGAGATGGCGCGTCGTGGTACACCATTCCGCGGTCTCCTCTACGCTGGCCTGATGCTGACGAGTAGCGGTCCACACGTGTTGGAGTTCAACGTGCGTTTTGGCGATCCAGAGGCGCAGGCGATCCTTCCCCTCCTCGAAGGTGATTTCCTCGAGCTACTCTACGACTGTGCTGTCGGTGCCTTACACCCCGAGAAGTTGCGCCGCCGTCGCGGGTATGCGGTCTGCGTCGTGCTCGCTTCCGGCGGCTATCCAGGCAAGTCCCGGAGGGGCTCACCCATCCATGGTGTTGAGGCGATTGATGATGCCGAAGTGGTCATCTTCCACGCGGGCACGGCGATCTCGCCCCAGGGCCTGCGCACCAACGGTGGTCGCATCCTCGGTATTACTGGTCTGGGCTCGACCATGGCCCGTGCGCGTGCCCGCGCCTACCAGGCTGCTGAACGCATTAAGTTTGATGGAAAGAACTACCGGAGTGACATTGGTCAGGAGCCCGAAACTCAGAGTTGAGGCGTAACTCGATATTAGACCTCACTCACGCGAACGCAGCATGGCAATACCAAGGGCTAAGGCAAGGATCACCACGGCGACAAAGCCGATGATCAGCATCAACGTGGGCAACGTGCCGTTCCAATCGGTGATGCCAGCGGCAATGGCTACCATACCAATGGCCACAATCAGTGCGCTCAGTACGAAGGCCAGGGCGATCCGGTTACTCGACTCGATCAGGGTACCAGCAAGGTGGCGTAGCCCGCGCTCATCGGTCTGTATGCGCACCTCACCCGCGTTGAGGCGCTGGAGCAGCTCGGCTGTCTGGTGGGGTAGTTCGAGTGCCACCTCGCCCAGTTCGCGTACCTCGCGCATGGCTTTGTCCGCTAACGTCGCAGGTGAGAGCCCCTCGGCAATCGCCTCCTGGACGTAGGGGCGTGCAATGCCAAAGACATCCAGTTGCGGATCCAACTGGAGGCCAACACCCTCCATCATGACGAGTGCCTTCAGCAAGAGCGCCATCGGGCCAGGGAGCCGGATCTGGTGTCGACGGAGCAGGCTGAGCAGTTCATTGACCGTTTCGCGTGCCGAGATCTCGGCAAGGGGCCGATCGACAAAACCCTCGGTGAAGCGTTCCAGATCACGGCGCAACTGAGGGCTCACTTTACGCCGCTGTACCAGGCCCAGCCGCTCCATCGCTCGGATGACGCCCAAGGTGTCATGATCCACCAAGGCCGCAAGGAGGAGTAGCAGCGCCTGTGTAGTCGGCCGATCGAGATTGCCTACCTGGCCATAGTCAACCACACCGAGCACCTCACCCGGCATGGCGAAGAAGTTCCCCGGGTGGGGATCGCTATGAAAAAAGCCGTAGCTGAAAATTTCAGCCAAGATCAGCTGTAAACAGTTCCGTGCAAGTCCAGTATGATCGATGCCCGCCGCCGCGAGCGCTGTCATGTCATTGACCTTCACCCCGTAGAGACGTTCACTGGTCAGCACCCGATCATCGGTGTAGTCCCAGTAGATCTTCGGGATGTAGATCGCCGGATTATCGGTGAAGAGGTGGCGAAACCGGTCGGCATTGCGCCCCTCGCGCCGATAGTCCAACTCGGCACGCAGCGTGGCGGCAAACTCCCAGGCCAACTCCACCAGATTGTAGTTCTGTGCGAAAGGGAGACGCTCCTGAGACAGCGCAGCCAGATCGGCCAGGATAGCGAGATCGGTATTGATCCGCCCGGCAATATCGGGGCGCTGAACCTTGACCACCACCTGCTCGCCAGTGTGCAGGGTTGCCGCATGCACCTGTCCAAGGGAGGCTGCAGCTAACGGGTGGCGCTCGAAATGGGCAAAGAGTTGATCGATCGGTCGCCCAAGACTCTCTTCTATGGTGGCAATGGCAACCTCAGACGGAAAGGAGGGTACCGTATCTTGGAGCTTCCCCAACTCGTGGACGAACTCGGCTGGTAGGAGATCGGGGCGCGTGCTGAGGGCCTGACCCAGCTTGACGAAGGTGGGTCCAAGGGTGACCAGTGCTTCGCGCAGGCGTCCCGCCGTTCCCAGAGGGGTGGGAGGAGGGACACGCAGTACCAGACGCCGCGGTAGTGAGAGGAGTGAGATAAGCCCGAGTTGATCCACAAGCGCGCCAAAACCATGGCCGACCAGGACCTGGGCAATCTCGCGGTAGCGTCCAAGGTAGCGCGCCTGGCGAACTAAGGGCCACATGGCTGCTCACTCTCTAGAACCGCTCGGCAGTTTTGGTACCGCCAGGGATTCATCCAATCGGTCACGCTGGTGGGAACCATCCCAGAATCAGGGGCCAAAGGTGTGGTATGAAGATAGCACAACCAACACAAACAGCCCCGATGGCGCAGATGAGTACACTACCTGCAGCAACATCCTTGGCTACCTTGGCTAGCGGGTGGCGGCTGCTACTGGCAAGATCAACTGTCGCCTCGATTGCGGTATTGAACCCCTCAGCAGCCAGGACCATGGTGATGGTGATGATCACTACCAACCACTCCCAGCGGGCAAGGTTGAGCAGTCCGCCTAGGATGATCACACAGAGCGCGATGGCACCATGGATCTGGGCATTGCGCTGGGTGGTAAAGAGGTGCTGGATGCCAGAGAAGGCGTAGCGAAAGGCGGCCAGAAAGGGCCCAAGTCGGTAGGTGGCCCGCCCTGATCTGATAGGTGCTCGCGGCTGCTCAATCTGTTGATCCATAGCTGCTCAAGGTCTACCCGTTCGCCCGTACCTGTGCACACTTCTCTCTGACGGGACCAGGGTTGGGTTGGTTTTTTTGTGGAGGGCTGTGCCCTCCACGCCTCCCGTACGCTCGTCACGCGAACCTGGGATCACCGAGCGCCAGCTCGGTCTCTTCGGGAACTGGTCATGCCGATCGGGGTCTACGTTCTACCCATCCAGAAGTCTGGCCAGTATTGACGTCTGATCGGGGGTGAAGTAGCAAGCGCGCTGCCCACCAGGCCCGTAGAGGGTGAGATCGCCTGCGGCTCCGCACATGACCTGGTAGCCACCAAGCTCGCGGATGCGCTTCTGGTTGGTATGAAGTAGCACACCAAGCTCATTGGCCGCCGCCGCATCGAGGCGCACCGCATCATACCCGCGGATCAGATGGTGCATAATGAGTGCAAACTGATCGGTGGGTGCGTAGTGTATCTCATAGTCGCCAAGCAGAATCGTCTGGGTCATGACCTACTCACATGCAAGTCGCAGATGATCGCTATTATAGTATTGATGGGCAACTCTATCAATGTGGGTAAGCCCCCCGGGAGCGCGGGCGGCTCGCCCGCAAAGGTGCCACACGCTCAGAGGAGTCAAGTATGAACTCAGATCTGCTCCATAGACCGCAGCGTGCAGCCGCAAAACAGCTTGCGGCCCTAGGGCTCTGGTTAGGGCTCCTCGACGGAGTGGCAGCACGGGCTGGCCTCCATGGGCTGAGTTGGGGCGGTGGCCCTGTAGGCTTCCTGCTCGGCCTGGGGCTAGCGCTCCGAGCGCGGCCTGGACTGGCACCACTGCTGGCCATGCTTCTGCCAGCACTACTCGCCCAGATCGCCCTGGCCACCCTACGTCGTCACGAACTGAACCCCAAACGCCGGCTGGAGCCGAGGCTCTTTAGCGACCGGGTGGTTGCAAAAGTCATGATTCCAGCGGCCCACGGTGATGTCCCCGCGCTCCACATAGTGCCCCACGGCGGGGCGAGGGCAGCAGTCTGTGTGGCCCACGGCTCGGGTTGCGACAAGAGTTTCTATGCCTGGCGCCTCGTCGATGCCCTCATCGCCA
>CAIWUD010000574.1 GCA_903915775.1 uncultured Chloroflexota bacterium
ATTGCGGCTGACGCCAACATGTGGGCATCGGCGCGTTTCCTTGTGTTGCCTGTACTCACCCTCACCCTAGGGTCACTCGCCCATATTGCGCGCCATGCGCGCGGTAGCATCATCGAGGTGATGGAGAGTGACTATATACTCACTGCCAAGAGCAAAGGTCTGCGCCACTCAACCGTTATTCTACGCCATGCGCTGCGCAATGCGCTCCTCCCCACGATCAGCGTCATTGCCCTCAATGTAGGCTGGTTACTGAGTGGCGCCGTGCTTGTCGAGAGCATCTTTGCCTATCCCGGCATGGGGCGACTCATGATCCAGGCGATCAACACACGCGATATTCCCATGCTACAAGCAGTGATTCTCGTGGCTGCCACGATCTACGCGTTAGCGAACTTAGTTGCCGATCTCATATATATCTGGATCAACCCTAAAATTCGCTACTCTTGACCACCAACGTTAGTTGAGGCTCCGCAGATTGAAACCTTAGTCATAGTACGGTTTCGTCACAACTACATGGCAGTATAGTCCGAATGTTGTCCATTTGTACCTGTTTGTGACACCCTTCGGAGGGATCTTAGCCCACACACCCTCATTTGATGACAGAGTAATTCACGCTCAACTCACGCTCAACTCACGCTTGGGCTATACACTGAGCAGGTAGGGGTTACGAGACGGGACGTCACGAGGCAGGAAATAAGTGAACGGCAAGTACCATGGCTCTCTCAAATACTACACCCATCCTATCGCTCGTAAGCATGGCGACATCCTTGGTCAAAAGCCAGTATATGCGCAGCGCGCTCTGGGAGAAAAACCGGTCGCTCGTCGAACTACTGGCGGAGCCGCAACGGAATAGCACAAGCGAAGCGATTCTCCAAAAACGCCGCTGGTCTGACGTTACAAACTTCTGCCTGGTGCTAGATGACAAGTATCAGCGCGTGATCAAGCGCTATGTTGATCCGCTCTTTGGTGCTAACCGTCTGCAACAACTCCAAGAAATAGCAGGTGATGAAACTCGAGCTACTGCCATCTCCGGTGATGAGAGGACGCTGAATCGGAGCATTGGTGCTGCCGTGGTCATGCTTGGTACGGCACTAGTTGCCGGAAAGGCAGTCGCGCCAATTGCGTTGATCTATCTCCCACTCGCTGTTTATACATCGTGGGTTCCCCTTCAGCGCGGGTACCGCGCCCTGTTCCATGAACGGCAACTGAAGGCGTCAGTTCTGGCATCTATCGGTATCATAGGAACTTGGTTAGGTGGTTTCTATGTTGTTGGTGCATTAGATCTGATTATCTTCTTTACGGCTGAGAAACTCATATTCATTTCGCAAGATCGATCGCGTGATAAGCTGATCAACATCTTTGGTCAGCAGCCACGTTCCGTGTGGATAGTGGCAGATGGTACTGAGATTCAAGTTCCGTTTGAGCAACTCCAGATCGGAGATACCGTAGTCATTGGTGCCGGCCAGATGATCCCGGTAGATGGCACTATTCAGCACGGACATGGTCTTATCGATCAACATCGTCTGACGGGTGAATCACAGCCAGTTGAAAAAGCAACGGGCGATCGTGTACTTGCGGCAACCATCGTCCTCGCTGGAAAGATCTATGTCGAGGTAGAGACGTCAGGGGATAGTACGATTGCCG
>CAIWUD010000575.1 GCA_903915775.1 uncultured Chloroflexota bacterium
GACGATGCTGAGGGCTCACTCATCAGTAGGGAGTGGCTGCGTGCGCAACCATTCACCCTGAAGGGTGACTACGACGACGGTCGTGATCGCACGAACAGTCGAGGTCTGATGCGCGACATCCTCGGCTTGCTCACGAAGAGCTGTGGCGAGGATCTCCAGGTGGTGGTAGCAATGATCGACCGCCTGCGCCCGCTCGTCTACCTGCGCAATGAGACGACCCATAGCCTTGAGGGGCTCCGTAAGCTCGATTTGGCTAGGCGCTTTAGCGCATACCGTACCGCCTCCGAGCAGGAGGCTGATCAGATCGTGCCCTACCTTGCCACACTCTACGCCAAAGTAGCCGATCGTCCCTTGCCCCCTTCACCCTACCCGGTCATCAATGGACTACTTGGGCGTCTGTTGCAGGGGGGTGTCTCGTGAGAGCTTGTAGGTAGCTAACGGCAGGAGAACCATGGAGGCCCCATGCCACGTGCCATCATCTACGCCCTCAGTCCAACCCAGGCCACGACTGTTCCTACAAGCCTCGGACAGGCCACCCATGCCGCGTTTCTGCGCCGCATCCAGGCGGTCGATCCGGATCTGGCCGCTCGCATCCATGATGAGGAGGGTGTCAAGCCGATCACGGTCTCGAATATCTTTGGTCTGGGCGCTGGCCGGAGTAGCCAGGTTGATCCTGAGCGGAGCTACATCCTGCGCGTTACGCTGCTCACGCCGGAGCTTGAGCGCATTGCGGCAGACTGGAGTGCCGAGGCACTGGGTAGCCTCGATCTAGATGGCCACCAGTGGCGTGTGACGGCACGTAGCATTGATGCCGAGAGCGACCCATGGGCGGGCACCGCGAGCTATGAGCAGTTGGCCGCCCCGCTCCTTGAGCGCCCAGCCGAGCTACCCTCACGCTGGGAGTTCAGCTTTGCCGCACCGGTGACCTTCCGTCGGCGGGGGGTGAATCTGCCGCTCCCCATGCCTGAACTCGTCTTCGGCAGCCTGCTCGATAAGTGGAACGCCTTTTCCCCCATAGCTCTCCCCGGCGAGGTCAGACGCTACGCTGAAGAGTGCTTGGCCGTCAGTCGCTACGATCTCCGCAGCGTGGTGAGCCCCACGAGTGGTGGCGCGCTACAGATCGGCGCGATTGGACGCTGCACCTACACCACTGTCAGCCGTGACCGCTACTGGCAGGCGTGCATCACGACCCTGGCCCGCCTGGCTTTCTATACTGGTATTGGTGCTGGCACGAGTCGTGGCTTTGGCCAGGCGCGGCTCCTGGGGGACGGCGCATCTTGATGCCCTGAAAGACCGCGTAGAGGCGGCGTGGAGGGTGAAGTTCTCCGCTTCCCGAAACCACCGAGCAGGCGCTCAGTGGTCCCAGGTTTGAGCATGACCAGCCTCTGGGGCGGTGTGGAGGGAGAAGCCCTCCTCATTTCCGGAAACACCGGGCGGGCGCTCGGTGGTCCCAGGTTTCTGCGTGACCAGCCCCATGAAGTGTGCACATTTGTGAAGACCCAATCTGTTACAGTAGAGCAGAGAAGGAGACATTATGCGCATCACCACGCTCCCGGTCTACTCGAAACTTGCTGATGCTACTGCAATCGCCAACGAACCATTCTTGGCGGCAAGGCTACGTGAGGTTGAGAGCCGCACAGGTCAATCCTTTCAACTCTCCGACCATCAGCTGGCCACCTACCAGGCTTTCAACGATGAGCAGGTCGATGTCATCATGAACACCGCGATGACCGGTGACGGTAAGAGCTTGGCGGCCTATCTACCTACGTTGCTCGATCCCGATCGTGGGGCGTTTGGCATGTACCCAACCAACGAACTCGCCGCGGATCAGTGGCGTCAATTTGAGGAGTACCGCGACCTCTTTGGTGTAACTCTGACCTGTACCGGCCTATCGGGGGAGGCGTTGAGCGAGTTCGTGGCGGATCGCCCCGAGTTCCATCGCCGGGCTGAGGCTCTGGCCGCGATCCTGCATGATCACCAGGTGCTCCTGACCAACCCCGATATCTTCCACCTGATGATCAACTATCGCTACGGCTCGCAGATTCTCTCGATCCAGGAGTTGCCGGCACTGGTCGGTGCGTACTATAAGCGCTTCATCTTTGACGAGTTTCACACCTTCAGCACGCCACAGATGGTCGCCGCAGTGACGGCGATGCTCTTCCTTTGTGCAACAGCCCCAGCAGGAGCGCCCATGCGCCCACGCTTCCTCTTCTCATCGGCGACGCCAAGCGGCATCTTTGCCGGTCTACTGCGCGAGAGTGGGCTACGGGTACGGGAGATCCAGGGAAGCTACCAGAGTAGCCCGAGCAACGGCTATCGCCAGGTGCTCCATGGCGCAACGCTGCAACTCCACCAACTCGGTGAGCAGCAGAACATGGAGCAGTGGCTCCAGGAGAATCTGGAGCTGATCGCGGATCACTGGCGTGACGTGGCCGAGCCGCGACCGCGCGGGGTGATCATCGTCAACAGTGTGGTCGAGGCCCGGCGTATCGCCGGCATGTTGCGCCGCCAGCTGCCTCACCTGAAGATTGGTGAGAATACCGGCCTCACCGACAGCGAGCGGCGCCGTGCGAGCATGGCCCATGCCGATCTGATCATTGGCACCTCGACGATTGATGTCGGTGTCGATTTCAACATCAGCCTCCTGATCTTCGAGGCTGCCGATGCCGGTGCGTTCCTGCAGCGCTTTGGCCGTCTGGGCCGTGTGCGGCGCAGGGAGCCACCGTTTGCACGCTACGAGGCTCATGCCCTAGTGAGTGGGAAGACACCCTGGATCATGGAGCGTCTGGTCGGCGAACTGGCCGAGCGCCATGTCCAGGATGGGGCTACGGTCGATCGCCCCGGAACCCTCCGTGACGCCGTACACGCAGCGTTTCCCTCGACCACAGGCTTTCAGCGTTACGTGCGGCGTTGGGGTGCCATCCAGGCTGCACATCTCATCGCTGGTACGGAGGATCGGAAGCTCGGTGGAAGCCATGCGGAAGTAGGGGCGAAGCTACGGGAGCAGTACCAGCGCACCTTGGGCCTCAAGAGTATCGGCAGTGCCATGGCACGCTACCGGCAACTCGTGCGCGGCAAGAATGAGCGCGGCAGTCTGCAGAGCAAGGCTCTCCTCGACGAACTCCTCACTTTTCGCGGGAGCTCGCCCTTCCAGGTGGGGGTTTGGGACGACACGACGAACCCACCCACCTTCCTGAGCTACGATGCGCTGGTGATTGCACAGAGTTGTGAGCTCTGCCTGGCCGATCCGGAGCCCTTCGAGCAGGCGTTGGCCCAGCGCTACCCAGACGAAAGCGCCCGCCGTGCACTACGCTCACGCCTACGCCATGGCCTGACGCGCAACGATCAGCCGATCGTTCTGTATGTCGATGCGTTTCGCTCCGAGCGTGAGCGGCTAATCCTACAGATTGATCGCTTTGAGCCAAGGACCCAACTGAACCAAGTGTTCCTCCTGGGGGGACTCTCGATTAAGGAGCCACGGAATGAGGAGACAAAGCTGTTGAACATGGTGCTACGCAAACAGCGGGTGATCGGCTACGTCACTCGGCGCGAGTCGAAAGAGCTTCGGCGACGGCTGAAACTCCCCGCGTTCTTTCCGCTCTACCAGCTGCACGACAGCCATGAAGCGTGTTACACCCTCGCGATTGGACAAGCGGCCTTGCTCCTTGAGGCTGAGGCGTTCTGGCTCAAGGAGCAGGATGAAGAGGACGCACCCATCATTCTATAGAGCATGGTTCAAGGTTGGCAGCACCAGCGTGACCGTCTAGTGCTGTCAAGGCTCGGTTCGGTTCTTTTCCACCTCCCGTAAGATGGTCAAGCCAGTTGGCGCAGCCACGTCGTAAGGAGCCACATGATTCACCAGGAACTGCTCCGTCGAGCGGTAGCGGGGCGACACCCAGCCATTCAGCGCTTCGTGGAGACCTTAGCCCCGCAACTCCTCCTTGCCTTTAGTTCTACGCCAGCCCTAGGTGGTTCGGGGCGAGTACCAACCCATGGGCATGATCCCATGCTGCCACCCGAGGCGGTAGCCCATACGCCGGAGGCACGCGCCCGTTTCAGCCAGAGTAACCCCGACCAGAGCCTCTCGGCGCACCTTTTCAACGGCATCTTTGCGGGGGCGCGTATTGCCGAGTTGCTTCCTGCAACGAAGCAGCTCCGTGACATCGAGTGGCAGATCTGGATTCTGGGCTTTATCGTTCACGACTACACCAAAATTCATGGCATCGCGATCGAACCGCGCTACATGCCCCAGATCCGGAGCATCATCGAAGACCAGGGTGAGCGGTTGAACTTTGCGGCCTTTCTCCCAACTTGGCGCGACTACCTCGACGAGATCACCTTCCTGGCCCAGAACACCCAAAAGGTCCAGGATGCAGCCATGAACTGGAGCCTCTTTCCAGGGCTTCGCCTCGACCAGCGGCGGCTCATGACGCTGCGCTACCTCGCTTCATTCGCTGATCTCCTCGTCCATATCACCCGGCCCTCCGATGTCGCTGAGCGCACGAGTCGTGGGCGTAACACAGCCCAGAACCTCGACAGCACCCTCGGCCAGCTATTCGGTGGAGATCGCCCACCCCGCCTCGCCTACCACCAACTCACTGAAGCGCGGGGGTTGCTCTCGAACCTGATCAACAACAGCCTCATGCATGCACTGGAGCGACAGGGCTACCAGCCCTACCTCTTCTTTCCCGACGGCGTGGTCTACCTTGTACCCGGCGGCGAATCAGCACAACTCGATGCGCAGGTGCTTGTTGACGCCATGTGGCGTGAGGTGGGGATCACCCTCGCCGGGCTCAACGATACACCA
>CAIWUD010000576.1 GCA_903915775.1 uncultured Chloroflexota bacterium
CGTCATTGCTAGCCTACCCAACTACCGCCTGAGCAAGTTTCAACCGCTCATGCCGCCCTGGGTGGAGCGCGAGGTCGTTGCCGGGCAGCTACTGGATCTCGCGGGAGCACGGGATTGGGTTCTTGCGTGAACCTACCCTCGAGGTACATCCTGTTAGCCACCAAGCCTGTGCAGGGTGAGCTTTGTGATTTCTCATGAATGGTTGACTCGCGTTCCGGAGCATGCTACACTCATAACTGAATGGTTGTTCAGTTATGTGCAGCGACCCTGCGCACGTTGTGCGCATGTGGTTGGAGAAGAGTGATGCCGCGCCCCGACGTGAGCGACGAGCGCAAACTGCAGATCATCAACGCCGCCATGCAGGTCTTCACCCGCAAGGGCTACCACAGTGCGACGATGCCAGAGATCGCCGCTGAGGCCGGCCTGAGCGTTGGTGGGCTCTACTGGTATTTCAAGGGCAAGGACGCCGTGGTAGCCGCCATCCTCGCTCAGCTCTTCGACGCCGACCTTGATGCGCTCGCCATCCTACTGGCCGAAGAGCGCCCCGCCGCGGAGCGCCTGCTCGCCTTTGCCCAGCACTCGGTCGCCACCTTCGACGAGCAGCGCTGGCTTATCCCGGTGGGCATCGACCTGTATGGTGCCGCCGCCCACGACGCGCAGGCTCGCGGCTTCATCCAGCGCTACCTGGAGCGCTACCGTGAGGCTCTTGCCGCCCTGATCGCCCAGGGTATCGAGCGCGGCGAGTTCCACCCGGTCAGGCCCCACGACGCTGCCAACGCCCTACTTGCGATGGAGGAGGGGCTGTCGCTGCTCTGGGCCGTCGACCCCGACAATATCCGCTACCGCGAGGGCTTCGCCGTGGGGGTGCAGCTCTTCATCGACGGCCTGAGGAGGATCTGATGCGCTTCCACGACAAGGTCGTTCTGGTGATCGGCGCCTTAGGCGGACTGGGCGCGGCCATCGCCGAGGCGTTCGCCGCCGAGGGCGCTCGGCTTATCCTTGCCGCCCGCCGTCCCGAGCTGCTCGCTCCGCTGGCGGCTCGCCTGGGCGCGACCGCACTGGCTGCCGACCTGACCGATCCGGCAAGCCTTGCCGTCCTACGGGATAGTGCCCTGACCGTCCATGCTCGCCTCGACGTGGTGGTGAACGCGACAGGTCACGATGTCCGCAAGCCGCTGCTGGCCCACACGCCAGACGACCTTCGACGCACCCTTGAGGTGAACCTGCTTGGGGCAATGGAGCTGACGCGCCTGTTCCTGCCCGTGATGAACGATGGGGTGATCTTGCACCTGGGCGGCTTCGCCGACGGGCGGCTGGCCTTCCCCTACTACAGCGCTGACGTGGCCTCGCGGGCGGGTCTGCGCTCCTTCGTCGAGTCGGCCAACCGCGAACTGGCCCTAGAGGGCCGGAGAGTGGGTGTCGCCTTCTTCTCGCCGAGCCCCGCCAACACCGAGGCGGAGCGTCCGTTCCACCCGCTCTGGCGGGCGATGGGCACGCCGGTCGTCTCCCCCGAGCGTGTCGCGGCCCAGGTGGTCAACGCTGTCGCCCGCCGGCGCCCGTTCACCGTGATGGGGGGGGCGCTCACCAGGGCTTTCGCAGCGATCAACGCCATTGCCCCTGGCCTGGCCGACGCCCTACTGATGCGTCGCTACGGGGCACTGATGCGCCGCCACTTCGGCGGCGAGGAAGCAGACGGGTCGTCACGCAGCGGAGCAGGCAAGAGCATCGGGCGGGCGCTCGGGATCCTGCTGGTCGCCGTCTCGATCCTGGCCTACCTGCTCCTGCTCGCCGTACCGCTGCTGGACGCTACCGCGGTGGCGAAGGCGGGTATCGCTAGCGGCCTGATCGTCTTGGGCGAGGTAACCTTTTGGGTCGGCGCTGCGCTCCTCGGCCGCGAGCTGGTCGCTCGGTTCCGCCACTATCTGAACCCCTGTAGTTGGTTCCGCCGCTCGGGAGGTACGCGATGAGCCAGGCGTTGATCAGCTGCGTGCTCGGTATTCCCGAGCAGGATCGACAGGAAGCCGGGAGGATCCTCTACGCAGCCTTCCAGCGCAAACTCCAGCCGCTGCTCGGCGCCCCCGAGCCCGTACAGCGCATCCTGGCCGTGGGGCTCAACCTCGACATGGCGCTTGGTGCCTACACCGGCGAGCGGCTTGTGGGCCTCGCCGGCCTCCACCTCGGCTCACGGCACCTGTTCGGGATGACGCTGCGCCACTGCGTTACCGAGCTCGGACCGCTGCGCGGCCTGTACACCCGGGTGGCGTTTGAGCTGTTTGGTGCCGGACGCTGTCCGCCTGACCAGGTGCGAATCGTGGCACTGGCGGTCGACGCTGCGCAACGGGGGCGAGGGGTGGGCTCGCAACTGCTAGAGGCGGTGTTCACCCTTGCCGAGGAGCGGCGGCTGCAGGCAGTTCGGCTCGAGGTGGTGGATACCAACGTCGGCGCCCGACAGCTCTACGAGCGGATGGGCTTTGTGCCCGTCCGCACCTATCGGTTCCCGTTTATCCGTGGCTGGCTCGGCTACTCGGCGGCCATTGAGATGCGCAAGATGTTGCCCTAGGGGTAGCGAAAAGGAGAGCGGCATGGCTCCCCAGGAACAACGCCAGCAGGTGACGCTCGAGCCGGGTCAGCCGATGGCGGCCCGTATTGATTGGCACCCTCCCGACACCAGCCATGACGACTGGCTATTCGGAACCGGCGCAACGCCTCTCGAACGGGGCGTGGTGTGGGCGGCGGCTGTACTGGGGCTCGGGCTCATTGTCTGGCAGGGTGTGTTTGCACCTCCGCCCGGCTGGGCCTGGTGGCACCACTGGGTCAGCGCGGTGATCCTTCTCGACGTGGCCGGGGGTGCCGTCGCAAATACGCTCGGTACGGCCAAGCGGCTCTACTTTGGGCCGCTGCGCCAGCCAGCCTCTGCCAGAACTCGCCTGCTCCACCACCCTATCGGCTTCACCGCCCTGCACCTCCACCCGGTCGTGATCGCGGTGCTCTATCCAGGTGGCCAGCTCTGGTGGGGCATGCTCTGGTATCTGATCACCCTCGTCGGTGTTGGCATTGTGCGGGCGAGTCCCCTCTACCTGGCGCGGCCAGTGGCGATGCTGCTCTTCACCGGGGTGGTGCTGCTCCAGAGCGTCATCTCAGCCCCGACCGGGTGGGGGTGGTTTGTCCCAGTATTCCTGGCCAAGCTCCTGCTCGCCCACGCCGTTCGTGAGGAGCCCTATCGTCCGGATGTTGTCTCCTGAGCTTGGGGGCGCAAACTGGCCTCACTCACGGGCGCGGCAGCAGAGCTGCGGCTTCGAGGTGACATGATGAGGAGTACGACGATGACCGCTGATACCGAACATGAACTGAAGATCACCGTGGTGCCGTACGCACTCCTGTCTGATCGCGAGCAACGCATGATCATCGCGCTCTGTTCCCGCGCCTACAACGAGGATATGGCCCCTCTGCTCAGCACCTTTGCTGACGCAGTGCACGTGCTGGGCTTTGCCAACGATCTGCTGGTGAGTCACGCCTTGTGGGTTACGCGGTTCTTGCAGATTGGACAACAGCCTCCGTTAC
>CAIWUD010000577.1 GCA_903915775.1 uncultured Chloroflexota bacterium
AGCCCTGGCTCGTCAACGCCCTCGCCTACGAGACCACCTGGGAGATGGCGGAGGGACGCGACCGCAGCCAGGCCATCGATGCACCGCAGATCCGGCAGGCGAAGGAGAACCTCATCCTGCGCCGCGTCACTCACCTCGACCAACTGGCCGATAAGCTCCGCGAGCCCCGCGTGCGCCGTGTGGTCGAACCGATGCTCCAGGGTACCGAGATGGATCGCGCCACGACGATCGACGATATGCACTACGCGATCGACCTCGGCCTCGTTCGTCGAACCAGCGAGGGGCCCCAGATTGCCAACCCGATCTACCGCGAGGTCATCCCCCGTGAGCTGACCACCATTGCGCAGATGAACCTCGAAGCGCAACAACAGACCGCCTGGTATGTACGCCCCGACGGCCGCCTCGACCTGCCGAAGCTCCTAGCCGCCTTCCAGCACTTCTTCCGCGAGCAGTCCGAAGCCTGGCTGGAGCGCTTCGACTATCGTGAGGCGGGGCCGCAACTCCTGCTGCAAGCCTTCTTGCAGCGCATCGTCAACGGCGGTGGGCGCGTAGACCGCGAGTATGGGCTCGGTCGGCGGCGCACCGACCTCTGCGTGGTCTGGAACTACCCGGGTGGCGTGCAGCGCGGGGTGATCGAGCTGAAGATCCGCTACCACTCCCTGGAGCAGACGCTCGCTGCGGGGCTCGAGCAGACCTGGCGCTACGCCGATGCGACGGGGGCCGAGGAAGCGCACCTGGTCATCTTCGACCGTCGCCCAACGATCCCCTGGGAGGAGAAGATCTGGCAGCGCACCGAGTCGTTCCAAGAGCGTATCGTCACCGTTTGGGGCATGTAGGGGCAGCCCCCCGTGGCTGCCCTGCTGGGGCATGTAGGGGCTGGGGCATGTAGGGGCAGCCCCCCGTGGCGGCCCTGCTGGGGCTGGGGCAGCCCCCCGTGGCGGCCCTGCCCCCTGCTGATCACGTGACCGTCGGCAGGCGATCCCGGTAGCGAAGGTAGTGCTCGCCGCGGATCGCCTCAATGAGGCGTTCAACCGCCGTCAGGATATCCTGGTAGCGTGTGTAGATCGGTGCAATTCCCAGGCGGATATTGTCTGGCTGACGGAAATCTGGGAGTACAGCGAGATCAGCGATCAAGGCCAGATCGATCGCCAACCCATCGGGATGGCCGAGGGAGATGTGGGAGCCACGTTGTGCGGCGTTGGGCGGCGAGTTGAGCGTATACCCGAGCGGTGCGAGGTGGCGCTGCCAGAGATCGATCAGGTACCTACTCTGGGCGACGGCTTTGGCATAGAGGCGATCCATGCCGGCTTGCAGCATGAGATCAACGCCTGGCTCGATCAGGGCTAGGGCGACGATCGGCGGTGTACCGGTGAGGAAGCGACGGATGCCCTCGGCGGCTGTATAGTTCAGTGCAAACCCAAAGAGATCGTGACGCCCCATCCAGCCCGTGAGGGGGTTCCTGAGTTGGGCTTGTAGGTCACGACGAACGTAGAGGAACGCCGGCGCGCCCGGGCCACCGTTGAGGAACTTGTAGCAGCAGCCGACGGCAAGATCCACATTGGCGGCGTGGAGATCAATCGGCACAGCCCCCACCGAATGGCTGAGATCCCAGAGTGTCAGGGCGCCAACAGCGTGGGCGGCGGCAGTCAGGGCAGCCATATCGTAGCGGTAACCACTCTTAAACACCACGTGGGAGAGGCTCAGCAGGGCAGTCTGCTGATCAAGGGCCTGTTCAATGGCGCCAATTGGACCATGGATACCATCGGCCGAGGGGATGATCAGCAGCTGATGGGCAGCGTTCAGCAGCTCCACCGCACCCTGCAGCACGTAGAGATCGGACGGAAAGTTGAGATCGTCGCTCACAATCCGCGTACGGCCCGGTTGCGCTTTGAGGGCGGCCAGGGCTAGTTTGAACAGATTGATCGAGGTACTATCGGCAACGATCACCTCATCAGCATCGGCGCCGATCAGGGCGGCAATCTTGGCCCCAATCTGCTCTGGGAGGTAGAACCAGTGCTCATTCCAGCCACGGATGAGCCGCTCACCCCACTGCTGGGTGGTGATCGCGTTGACCAGGGCCTGGGTGGCGCGGGGTAGCCGCCCAAGCGAGTTACCGTCGAGGTAGATCAGATCGGGATCGGCGATGTGGAACGCGTTGCGCAGTTCGGCAAGTGGATCGTCTGCATCAAGTGTGGCAGCGTAGGCCCGCTCAGCGGTTGTGATGGACATCATCATCTCCTTGTGGGCATGGTTCAATTTCGGCTGCGCCGACGTCATACGCTGGCGCGACCAGGGCTGGGTTGGGGGGTTTTTGTGGAGGGCTTCGCCCTCCACGCCTCTCGTAAGATGGGCCCCAGCCGACATGGAATGCCACCTACCATCCCAATCAGCCTATGGTACTATTATCAGGCATCTATCTCGCTACCGATGGAGGAAGTCCCGTGAGCACCCTGCGCGCCGCTGAGCGGGTGAGCCGCTTTGGAACAACGATCTTTGCTGAAATCAGCGCCCTAGCTGTTCGCTTGGGGGCAGTCAATCTGGGTCAGGGCTTCCCAGACTTTGCCGGTCCATCCTGGGTCAAGGAGGCTGCTACTACCGCGATTGCCGCGGATATGAACCAGTATGCCCCATACCAGGGCATCCCTCGGCTACGTGAAGCTATCGCTGCAACCTGGTCGGCCCAGGGCCGGGGTGAGATCGACCCGCAGCGCGAGGTCACCGTGGCCAGTGGAGCGACCGAGGTGCTCTTTGGTGCCATCCAGGCCCTGCTCAACCCGGGCGACGAGGCGATCGTCTTTGAGCCATTTTACGACGCCTACGTACCCCACGTCACGATGGCTGGCGGGCTTCCACGCTTGGTGCGCCTCTACCCACCGCAGAGTGCAACGGGCAGTTGGTGGTTTGATCCCCAAGAGTTACGGGCAGCCTTTACCCCCCGTACTCGGCTGCTGCTCCTCAATACACCCCATAACCCTACCGGTAAGGTCTTTACGCGCCCCGAATTGGCGTTGATCGCCCAACTCTGCTGCGAGCACGATGTGTTGCTACTCTCCGATGAGGTCTACGACCAAATTCTACTGGATGGGGCAACGCATCTGTCGATTGCGACCCTGCCGGGGATGTGGGAACGCACACTGACGATCAATAGTATCGGTAAGACCTTCAG
Source organism: uncultured Chloroflexota bacterium (assembly GCA_903915775.1). Classification (GTDB taxonomy): domain Bacteria; phylum Chloroflexota; class Chloroflexia; order Chloroflexales; family Chloroflexaceae; genus Viridilinea. The sequence continues at coordinate 3,167 of CAIWUD010000577.1, forward strand.
CGTCACCGGTTGGAAGGTAGGCTACGCCATTGGCCCAGCCGAGCTCAACGATGCCCTGCGGGCCGCTCACCAGTGGATCACCTTTGCAACGGCAACCCCTTTGCAGGCGGCGGCAGCCGTGGCTTTAGAAGGTGCGCTGAGTAATGGCTACTACCAGCAGCTGCGCAGCGAGTATGCTGAACGCTATACGCTCCTACGCGAGATCTTGGAGCAGGCGGGATTGCCGACCTTGCGTACTGAGGGTAGCTACTTCATCATGGCTGATATCGCCCAGACCGGCTTTGACAGCGATGCTGCCTTCTGCCGCTGGTTGGTCAGTGAGGTGGGGGTAGCCGCTATTCCACCCTCCGCGTTCTACGCCGATCCGGCAACCGTGCCGCTCCTGGCCCGCTTCTGCTTCGCCAAACGCCCTGAAACGCTCCGTGCGGCTGGTACGCGCCTGGCGGCTATGCAGCTCCCGCAAAGCTGAAACCATTGTCCGTAGTCCGCTGTTGTTGGGGCACCCCCCCGTGGTTGCCCTGCGCCCCGAGCTACGCACTCGCCTCAGATCCGAAGGTCAGCAGATCACGGATCAGCGGATCTAGCCCTGGCCCCGCCTGCTCACGCAGCCGCTCAACGAGGCGCTGATCACCCTCCCGGTGGGCCTGGATCAGGCGCTGAAGGAGTTCAAGTCGTACCTGTTCGGCACGGCTCCACTGCTCAACCTGCTGCTGGAGCTCCTGGTTCGTCTGGATGAGATCGCCCGTCCGTCTGGCGGTCTGCAGTTCGAGTTCATCGTGTGCCTGCTTCAACACGAACTCAGCGCGCTTGAGCATCGTGATCTCGGCAAAAGTGAGCACGACACCGTCGATCACGTTGGCCAACGTATAGTAGGGTCTGATACGCAGACTCCACCAGCGATCAGCTTCAGGCTGGTGTACCACCATCTCGATCGGGCTGAGTGTGGTGAGCACTCGGGCAATGAGGGGCCGCAAATCACCATGGCTGAAGCGTGCGTTCAGGTCAGTGATCGAGCGGCCGATATCTGACTCGAGTAGGGCGAAGAGTTCGGTGGCCTGAGGCGTAAAGCGTGCGATACGACCGTCGGCATGGAGGAAGATCGCTGGGATCTGGATGCTGGCGAACAGATTGACGAGATCGGCGTTCGCCCGATCGAGCTCCTCAATCTTCCGGTTGAGTTCGACATTGACCGTCTGCAACTCCTCATTGATCGACTGGATCTCCTCCTTTGAGGTCTGTAACTCCTCGTTCGCCGCATGGAGCTCTTCATTCAGCGAGCGTAGCTCTTCGTTGGCCGCAGTCAGATCAAAGTTCGCCTCTTGGAGCTCCCCAATCGTTGTCTCCAGCGTATCCCGAGTTCGCTGGAGCTCCTGGGCGATGGTGTGGGAGCTACTGTCACCAGCCTGCGCTGGATCAACCAGCGGCTGATCGGTGTAGCGTCGAAGCGTTGTGGCCTGGAAGATGACCAGGAGCAGCCCAGACTCGCTTCCTGTCTCATAAAACGGTCGGACCGTCAACGTCATCTGCAGCCGTCCCTCGCTCGTCAGCACCGAGAGATCCTCACGTACTGTTGGTTTGGGCACCTCCGTAACTGCCCGAATCGCTGCACGGAGCGGTAGACGGAGGTCAGAGTGGACCATGGCGAGTAGATTGGTCGTTGGTAGCCCTGAAGGCACACTCAGGAAGGGGTGTGTACGGCCACTGAGGTAGGCGATCGTGCCCTGGGAATCGATAATCACCGCCGTTGGCGCGTACTCCTGGATCAGGATGCGCTCAAGCATGGCACCAAAATCACCGAGTTGTAACGGGCGTGGCGGCGTGCTCATACCGGTGATCCGCGGGATGGGTCGATTCGTACTGGCCCAGGGCAGGGTCAGTTGGGGGTAGACTAGACGATCCTTCCGCTGGTAGATCCGGTGGTGCCGATCAATGACCCGGAAGAGATCTGAAGCAACGGTGATCCCAGCGGCACTCTCCGCAGCACCGAGAAAGAGATAGCCACCCGAGTTCAGCGCGTAGTGAAAGACTGGGATGAGCTTGCGCTGCAGTTCCGCATCAAAGTAGATCAGCAGGTTGCGGCAGGAGATCAGATCCATGCGTCCAAAGGGTGGATCGCTGATCAGGTTGTGCACGGAGAAGAGGCAGAGTTCACGGATGGCTTTAATTACCTGGTAGCGCTGACCATCCAGGGTGAAGTAGCGCTCCAGCCGCTCGGGTGTGACATGGTGGGTGATGCTCGCATCGTAGAAGCCGCGGCGTGCCGCGGCTAAGGCCATCTCATCAATATCGGTGGCGAAGATCTGCATTGGCGGCGGCCGATCGAGCTGTACGAGCTGTTCGTGCAGCACGATCGCAATCGAGTAGGCCTCCTCGCCAGTGGCGCAGCCAGGTACCCAGACCCGGAGCGGGGCACCGGCATCCTTCGTGCGCAGCAGGCTGGGGAGAATGGTTGGGGCAAGGGCCTCGAACGCCACTGGATCGCGAAAAAATTCGGTGACCCCAATCAGGAGATCTTGGAAGAGTTGGGTGATCTCACCGCGATCTTGCTGCAAACGGGCTATGTAGACCTCTACGTTTGATAGACGTAACATCTGCATGCGGCGCTCGATACGGCGCTGCAGGGTGCTCCGTTTGTACTGGCTAAAGTCATGCCCGGTGACTTGCTGCAGCAGCGAAGTGATCATGTGCAGAGTGTCAGGAATAAAGCCAGAGATAGTCTCGGATCCGGCTACAGAGGCTGTGCGCTCGAGCTCACGGTCTGGATCGTGATTCATGGGTGCTCTGCTGGCTGCATCGTTCTAGTAGGTTGCTGGGATTCATACCAGATTGTAGCACTGAGCCGATACCACTACTCACCCTTATGAGATGGATTTCCACGTTGGTTGTGCCGACGTTACCGTCTGGCGCTACCAAGGCTGGGTTGGGGTTCTTTTGTGGAGGGCTTCACCCTTCACACCTCCCGTCAAATATACCTATGCCTCCTCGGCAAAGAGAGAGCTCACCTGTTCGTGGAGGAAACGCCGCACGCGCTCACGGAAGGCGTCAGGGTTGCGCCAGGCGATCAGGTGGCCCGCCTCAGCCTCATAGACGAGACGGGCAGCGTGAATGGCTGAGGCGACGATGTGGGCCTGGGCGTCGGGAACAAAGGCATCCTTGCCCCCCTGGAAGATGATCGTTGGTACACGGATCGTCTCTAGGCATGGCGCAACGATGGTACGGGCTACCGCAAGCTGTTCGATCGTACGTTCAATGTTGGCGTTGAGGAGGGGCCACCACTCCTCACCATGCTGCTTGCCCATGTAGCGGTGCCACGACGGCGACATGTTGGCGGTGCTGTGGTGGTGGGCATCCACCGTGGCTGTGGTCACCTGGTGGAAGACGCCATCAAGGATGAGCCCGGCAATGCGCTCGGGGCAGATACAGATGGCGTTCAACGCGCTGATGCCACCTGCGCTCATCCCAAAGAGTGGTACCGGTCGATCGAATAGACCGGTCAGCAGATCGGCGAGGGCTTCGCCCTGCAGCGTAAAGTAGCGGGGCGAGAAGAGCCCCTCGGGGCGCGCCGACTGGCCGTGGCCAAGCAGATCGGGGCTGATGACCCGGTGCTCATCGGCGAAACGTGCTGCCAACCGCTCCTGGGTGGTCGCACTGTAGGTGTTGCCGTGGAGGAGCACCAGTGGTACGCCTGTACCGACTTCGAGGTAGTGTAGCGCCCCATGGCGCGTCTGAACCATTGGCATAGGGGTTGTTCACCTTTTCCATAAGGCATGCTTCAGTTTCGGCTGTAGCAGCGTCATCGTCTTTTGAGGCAGGCTTCGCCCTCCTCCTGCAAGCTCGTCACGCTGCTGGGCTGCTACGGATTAGTTGGTGTCGGGAAGGTAGGCTGCTCATCGGTGGCGCGTACCTGATCCGCACGTACCCAGCCGACGATCCGACGGTCACTCATACGCACAAAGCCCTGGTACCACTCACCTACTTTGTCAAAGGGAATGATCTGCACATCAGGGCCGACCCGCGCAAGAAGGGTAGCCTGATCGCGTGGGGCCGAGCGAATGGCAGCGCCCCCCTCGAGCGCACGCATCACCGGGTAGCTTGGTGGCAAGAGGGCAGCTCCATCACGCGGATCGCGCCGTTCAAGGTAGTCGAGCACACCCTCGGCAATGGCACGCGCAATCCGATCCGGGTCATTGAACATGACCGCCCGATCGGCAGCGTTGGTCATGAAGCCCATCTCGACAATAATCGCTGGGGTCGTCGCAGCAATCGCGTGGGTGTGCCGCCGCCAGTTAAAGGCGTAGTAGCCCCGCATGTTCACCGTCACCCCACCTACATCTTCGGGCATGCCGGTGATCGAACCGTAGCTCGTTGCTACGCGCTCCAGCAGGAGCTTGCTCGCCGCCGAGGTACGCCAGGGTGTGGCCAACTTCCAGCCACGGGGCCCACTCCTGGTCGAGCCATCCGCATGGATGGCCAGGAACGCATCGGCATCGTAGCCGGGGGGGACCGTTGCCGGGATGATGTCGACAATCACGCCCCGTGCCTCGAGCAGCGGCTTGATCCGATTGACGATGTCGAGGTTGAGTTGGGCCTCGGTCACCGTGCCCCAACGGGCACCCGTCGAGCGACGGAGATGGGCCTGTTCGTCAGGGAGTTCGTTGGAGCGTAAATGCCCTACCTGTAGCGCCACCCGCGGCGGTGTGCCATCAGGGCGCGGTGTGGGCGTTGGGGTGACTGCAGGATCGATCGTAGGGGTGGGTGGCGTCGTCGCCGTCGGAAGCGCCGTCGGCTCCTCGGTCGCCGTTGGCGTCACGCTGGCCTGGAGAATGGGCATGAGCTTTGCTGCTGCTGTCGGGGGGATGGCCTCCTTCGTGGCCGTCGGTAGTGGAGCCGCCTCGGCTGCGGTACAGGCGGTGAGGAGGAGGAGGAGGAGGGCGAACAGACGTCCGGTGCTGGTAGATATGGACATTCTACGATTCCTCGGCTATGATCTGGCTACTCTTATGTGTACCACAAGAGCCTAGGGAGAGCAAAGGTGAGATGACCATGTTTGTGATCAAAGTCGGCGGTAGTGCCGGTAATAACTATGATGCCCTCTGCGACGATCTGGCCACGCTCCACGCCCGTGGCACGCGCATGCTCCTCGTCCACGGTGGCTCCCACGAGACAAACCAGCTCGGTGAGGCCCTTGGCCATCCACCACGTTTTGTCACTTCGCCCAGCGGCTACACCAGCCGCTATACCGATCGGCGCACCCTCGAGCTCTTCATGATGGCTGCAGCTGGTCTGGTCAACAAAAGCCTGGTTGAGCGCCTCCAGGCCCGTGGCTGCAATGCCATCGGCCTGAGTGGCCTCGATGGGCGACTGCTCGAGGGCAAACGGAAGGCGACCATCAGGATCGTCGAGCAAGGGCGTCAACGCCTGCTGCGCGATGATTGGACTGGTACGATCGAGCATGTCAATACAGCTCTGCTGCGCAACCTCCTCGATCTCGGCTACCTTCCGGTCATCGCCCCCCTCGCCTCCTCCGATCAGGGTGAAGCGCTCAATGTGGATGGTGATCGGGCTGCTGCAGCGATCGCTGCGGCACTCGGCGCTGAAGTGCTCCTGCTCCTCTCCAACGTCCCCGGTCTGCTCCGCAACTTCCCCGATGAGGCTTCACTCATCAGCCACATCCCCCGCGCTGAACTCGAAGTCTACCTGCCCTACGCCGAGGGGCGCATGAAGAAGAAGGTCCTCGGTGCACAGGAGGCATTGCGTGAAGGGGTTGGGCGGGTCATCCTCGGTGATGCCCGCCATGCCAACTCGGTCAGTGCGGCCCTGGCGGGCGCTGGCACCGTGATCGCCTGAGGTTAGCCATGCGTTACGGCTTCGTTCTGCCCTTTGGTGATGCACGTGCCGCAGCTGAGCTCGCCGCCCTCGCCGAGCACGCTGGCTGGGATGGCTTCTTCGTCTGGGAGCCCATCTGGGGCTGGGATGCCTGGGTAAGCCTGACCGCAGCAGCGATGCGTACGGAGCGCATCCGGCTCGGTACGATGCTCACCCCTCTCTCACGCATGCGCCCCTGGAAGCTGGCGAGCGAGAGTGTCAACCTGGATCACCTCTCCGGTGGTCGGTTGATTCTCGCCGTTGGTCTCGGTGCTCCTGAAACCGGCTTTGCCAACTTTGGCGAGGTGATCGATCGGCGCGTACGGGCTGAACGCTGCGATGAGGGCCTGGCGATCCTGACCGGGCTCTGGAGCGGCACACCCCTACGCTTCCACGGACGACACTACCAGGTCGATACGAGCGACCTGATCATGCCACCCCCGCCCCCTCCACTCCAGCAGCCCCGCATCCCTATCTGGGTCGTGGGGGCATGGCCCAGCGAGCGCTCGTTGGCCCGGGTGCTCCGCTACGATGGGCTAATTCCCTCGCTACGTGGCGAAGATGGGCGCATGCGCCAGACCCGACCAGAGGAGCTCCAGATCATCGTCGCCTACCTCAAGGAGCGGCGTGCAGCCGATCAGGCCCTTGAGGTTATTGTTGAGGGGCAGAGTGTTGATGCCTCAACCCTGGAGCCCTGGGCCGCAGCTGGGGCAACCTGGTGGCTCGAGACCCTCTGGGACGCTCCGTTGAGCGCTGAGGGCATGGCCCTGGTGCGGCGTCGTATCGCCGCAGGCCCGCCACGCTGATCTGTGCCCCCAACCCGGGAGCACCGAGCACCTGCTCGCTCTCCCGGGGAACTGGTCTCGCTGATCTGAACCATGCCGTACCCCAAAAGTAACTCGGAGCGGGGGCGTCTCGCCCTCGTGGCAAAAGTAACGCGGAGCGGGGGCGTCTCGCCCTCGCGAAAAGCAACGCGGAGCGAGGGCGTCTCGCCCTCGTGAAAAGCAACGTGGAGTGAGGGCGTCTCGCCCTCGTGGCAAAAGCAACGCGGAGCGAGGGCGTCTCGCCCTCGTGGCAAAAGTAACGCGGAGCGAGGGCGTCTCG
>CAIWUD010000578.1 GCA_903915775.1 uncultured Chloroflexota bacterium
GCGAGCGTGCCAAGGCCCGTACCACCGCAGAGCAGCTCATGGGAGCCTGGGGAAAGTTCCCGGTACGATCCGTGGCCCGTGTGCACCGCGTAGTACCGTTGCGGGCGAGCCGCCCGCGCTCCCGGGGAGCGTGTCACGTGACACCCTTTGAAGGGCTGCGCCCTCCACAAGGACCTCCAACCCAGCCCTGGTAGCGCCAGAGTGTGAAGTCGGTGCAGCCGAAATTGAAACATGCTCTATGGATAGATCCCTGTTCGGTAGCCTGTGCCTGCTACTGAGCCTTCTTCTCGTACTGACACTGCTGTTGAGTTCAGCGCAGACCACACAGCAAGTGGTATTTGCTGAACCACCTCTTGTAAGGAGCAGACCCCATCCAAGGATGGCTCAGGCACCACGGCCAACTATCGAACCATACGTTCGTCCGGGGCTTGCAGCGCGCATGGATCAACTGCGACCCGCCATGCTGCGCGCCGCTCATCGCCACAACCGCCAAGCGATCTCGAAGATGAGCGACACAGAGTTTGCTGCGGTGATCGCACTGATCCTCTACAACGAGCAGTTTGGTTGGCTGGAGGATGGTATTGCCCCACTCCGTGGAGTCACACCGCTCTACCAGGAGCTACAGCGTCAGGTGAACCAGCATGTCCCTGGTAGTAACTTCAGTATCTGGCCAGCCAACCTGCGCCCATCGGTGGCACTCGAGATTCTCAACCAGGAGCTACCACTCCCAAATAACCGTGTGATGAAGGTGCCGATCACGGTAGCTGGGAGCCAGATCGATCCACGCAGCTTTCGTGATAGCGCAGAACTCCTCGTCGCCATTAATACCGAAATCAGCCGTGACGACATGGCTGTCGCCTACCTTGCCGCCAACCTCGAGCGGGGACTTTTGCGATCCGCCTACGAGGGTACGCCGGTGAGTTGGCGAACGTTAGCCGCCTGGCACAACCAGGGTATCGTCGACCCGCGTCAGATTCGGGCCAACCCGACTGCCTACGACTATGTGCGCCGTGCATCAGCCTACCTGCCGCTGGCACGAAAACTTGTTGGATCAGAACAATCGCTGCTGGTGCGGCGTGTCGCCTGGCCGGGATGGCGGTCGACCCTGCAACGCCCACTCCAGCAGATCCGCCAGTCCGAGTAGACCAGCCCACTGGTGCAAGTAAGCTACGTCGAGCGCCTGATCCTGCACGCGTAGGATGGCCTGTACATCGCGCCACTGGCGGTCTGATGGAGCTAGCATATACCATTCCAACTTTGCCAAGATCGTATCTTCGGCGCTTGCCACGCGTAGCAGGCCACCAGGCTCGCCCGAGAAGTCGAGTAGTTGCGCCCGTTGGAACTGGGCAACCTCGAAGGGGCGGCCTGAGGAGAGGTAGAAGTCGATCTGAAATCCGGTCGCTTTGTCGTAGGCACAGAAACTCGCTCGCTGCTGCACATTCGCCCGTGCCTCGGAGAGCCATCGAAGCGCGTCACTGATGTCACTGGGCAAGAAGGCAAACTCCTCGCGCAGCGCATCGATGAGGGCGTGCCGATCAGCAGGGGCCAGGTTCAGCACCAGGTCGATGTCACGGGTAGTCCGGTACTCTCCGTGGACGACGGCGGCCACAGAACCGACGACGAGGTAGGGAATGCTCTGTGCCTCGAGCAGACCCCCAATGCGCAGTGCTAGTGCGAGGGGGTCAACCGGTATCGGCATGAGCAGAACTCCTTGCAGCAGCGTTGCCCCATGTTCACGCTGATCTGGGGTCAGTCGCTGTAGGGCCAATCTGAAGCCTAGCTCGTGCGGATCGGCCCCCGGACTCCGCCGCTGGATGCCCGCTAGCGCAAGCCGATCGGCCATGCGGTTCATAGCGCGGGCAAGCTCCAGTTTTCGCACCGGAGAGAGGGTGCGGAGAAGAGTAATGATCTCCGCTTCAATATGGAGGGGTGTGTCATCAGCGAGGGGGAGGGCCATTCGCAGTTCATCCTAGTCTGTTGGTGAGAAACCAACCGCTGTAGCTATTCACCCTTAGGCACGTTTCAAACCAGCTTGACACGCTTCCGGGAGGTATGGAGGGCGAAGCCCTCCACAAAAACAACCAACCCAGCCCTGGTGCCGCCAGAGTGTCAAGCCGGTGCAGCCGAAACTGAAACATGCCTTAGCCAGGCCCTCTTGCGCTGAGCAGCTTCGTGGCGGATGAGACGCCCACGCCCCCGCGGGCATCACCCCTAGACATCGAGATCGGTCACCTCACTCGCATGGGTCTGGATGAAACGTCGACGTGGCGGCACCAGGTCACCCATCAGCATCGTGAAGGTTTCATCAGCCTGTTGAGCATCTTCGAGCGTAACCTGAAGAATAACCCGGTTCGCCGGGTTCATGGTCGTCTCCCAGAGCTGCTCAGCGTTCATCTCACCCAAGCCCTTATAGCGCTGAATACCCGTCCGTTGACGTTCGCTCTCACTCAGCTTACCCAGGTAGGCATCGCGCTCGCCGTCGGAGTAGGTGTAGACCTGCTCCTTCCCATGCTTGATCCGGTAGAGCGGCGGCTGCGCGATGTAGAGGTGTCCGCTCGTAATCAACTGGCGCATGTGGCGGAAGAAGAAGGTGAGCAGGAGCGTACGAATATGACTACCATCGACGTCTGCATCGGTCATGAGCAGGATGCGGTGGTAGCGGAGCTTATCGGAGCTGAACTGCTCACCGATAGCTGTCCCGATGGCGGTGATCAGGGCTTTTACCTCAGTGTTGGAGAGCATCTTATCCAGACGGCTCTTCTCCACATTCAGGATCTTCCCGCGCAGGGGCAGAATCGCCTGGAAGCGGCGGTCTCTTCCCTGCTTCGCCGTACCGCCTGCGCTATCACCCTCCACGATGTAGAGTTCACAGCGTGCAGGGTTACTATCCGAGCAGTCGGCCAGTTTACCGGGGAGCGAGAAGCCCTCCATGGCGCTCTTCCGCGCCGTCTCCTTGACCTTCTGTACCGCCAGACGGGTACGTGCCGCTGAGATGGTCTTCTCGATAATGCGCCGCGCCTCACCCGGGTTTTCGTCGAGCCAGGCTGCGAATAGATCGCCAATCACCGTTGCTACGGCGCTCGCCGCTTCAGGGCTAACCAGTTTCTCCTTCGTCTGGGAACTGAAGAGGGGATCTTTGAGCTTAACGCTGATCACGGCGGTCAGGCCTTCACGCACATCGTCACCGGTCAGATTGGCTTCACTCTCTTTGAGAATATTCTTTGCACGAGCATAACTGTTAATGACCCGTGTGAGTGCGGTGCGAAAGCCGGAGAGGTGTGCACCTCCATCGGTGTTGTTGATATTATTCGCAAAGGTGTAGATCGAGTCCGCATCATACGTATCGGTGTACTGCATCGCAACTTCAACAGCCACGTCATTGATCACACGTTCGGCATAGAAGGGTGGCTTGTGCAGAACCTGCTTGTCCCGATTCAGATGGCGCACATAGCTGACGATACCACCCTCGAAGTAGAAGTTGACCTCCTGATCATCACGCTCGTCACGGAAACAGAAGTGCAGGCCCTTGGTGAGGTAGGCCATCTCGCGTAGGCGCTGCGCAATGGTTTTAAAGTTGTAGTCGATCCCATCCTTGAAAATCGTGACATCAGGCTTGAAGTGGATGCTTGTCCCGGTACCCTCGGCTGGAGCGACTGGGCGCACCTCGGCCTGGGGCTTCCCCATACGATACTCCTGAACCCAGAGTTTGCCGTGGCGCCGCACCTCAGCCAGCATCCATTCCGAGAGCGCATTGACCACCGAGAGCCCTACGCCGTGGAGCCCCGACGAGACTTTGTAGCCTCCATCACCAAACTTTCCACCGGCGTGGAGTTCAGTGGCGGCTAGTTGGAGCGCGGAGACTTTATGTTTGGGGTGGATATCGACCGGGATACCGCGCCCATTGTCACTCACCTTGACCGAACCATCACGGTAGATAGTGATCTCAATCCGGTTGGCATGCCCGGCTAGTGCCTCATCAACCGAGTTATCCACCACCTCCTTGATCATATGGTGCAGGCCGTTGATATCGGTTGGGCCAATGTACATACCTGGCCGCTTACGTACGGCATCGAGCCCTTCCAGTACCGTGATCTGGCTGGCATCGTAGCCCTGCGACACAGTGGATGGTAGCCCGTTGTCCTGCATAGGTTCCTCTTTATAGCTTGGAGATGGTTCGGAATTGGCTCGTTGGGAACGGTTCAGCTTCGACTGCGCCAGCGTGGTCACCTGGCGGAACCAAGGTTGGGTTTTTGTGGATGGCTACGCCCTCCACACCTCCCGCAGCCACACCATTATACCACACCGGAGGGGTGCTGAGAAGACAAAATACGCTTATTTGTTCGTAATCTAGCTACCGCTCGGCTATGCCAGGCGCACGACCGCGAGGCAGAGGATAGGAACTGGCTCGCGGGCGATCGCGTGCCAATGCTGCCCGCGATCGTGAGAGCGGAGGAGTTGACCGCAGTCGCTACCGGCCCAGGCGAGATCCATATGGTAACGGGAAGGTTCAATCGTCTGGATCTGCCCCACGAGACCACCGACTACCTCACCTGGTCGCCATGTGCTGCCACCATCCTCACTACGAGCCAGGATCCTCCCCGCATCGAGCGCAGCGATCAGGAGCTCTGGATCGCCGGCCAGCAGGGCAAGGGCTGTCGCGTTAGGCATGGGGGCATACTGAACAGACCAGCGAACGGGGCCAGTGGCAGTGGCAACGTACGGCTGCGCATCAGGCCGCATGGTGAGCACGGTGTGATCCGAGCTAGTCGACCAGTGTTGACCACCGTCACTCGTCTGCAACACCACTGATGCACTCAATAGGGTGAGATTGAGCGCATCAGTGGCACGGATCTGCTCGATAGGCTGACCTTCCAAGCTCATACCGACGCGACGCCAGCGCCCGCTGCCGCCGGGATCACTGTAGATCACGAGACCATTGGATGTACCAACATAGAGAATGCCAGCTTTCGCCATGACAGTTCACCGCGGCAGAACTACGAACTCTTCCCTGTTCCGGTCGCCTGACGTCGTGCCTGCCACTGCTCGAAGCGGGGTGTTACCACGCGCAGGAACGTTGGAGCAGGCTTTTCACGGTACCAGGCCCAGAACTCCACCAGGTAGACAAAGGCGATCCCCAGTAGAAGGGTGATAGCGACTGTTCTGAGCAGGTTGACTGCAGCACTGACCTCAGGTAGCGGCGGTGGCAGGGCCCGCCCACCCAGTGCCACTTCAGCACCGGTGGTCTGTGATGCGATGCTCAGCTCGGTCTGCTTAGTGGCCAGGGTGGTGTAGGCGTTCCAGGCGAGATCGCGGGCACGCTCGAGCTCTTTGCGCTGATCGCCCTGTTGTGACACCAGCGCCTGTAAATCGCGGATCTCCTGCTGCAAAGTCTGAATCTGTGATCCGAGTGGTGTGTCTAGGGCGCTGAAGGACAGGACATCTTCAAGGCCTTTGAGGGCGAGGAGATCTTCCGATCGTTTGCGGGCATCGGCTTCCAGTTCATCTGTGACACCCAGGGTCTCCAGGCTGAGCTCAGAAAGCTGCCCAAGCTCGAAGAGCTCCGGGTAGCGATCCTCAATCAGTTTTGCGAGCTCGCCACTTGTATCGTTGAGCGGTACATTCAGGTAGTCGAGACCCTCACCACGCTGTAACTCGTCGGCGAGGATTTCGATGCGCGTCTCGAGATCATTCTTGCGCTGATCCAGTGTCTCGATCAGGGCAGCGAGTTCACGTAGCATTGCGTCAGCCTGGATCGGCTCTGCAATACCGTCGGGTAGCTGCTGGAGGGCGATGCTGCCCGTACCACCGGGGACATAGACTTGAGCCTTGAAGAGGACGAGGGCGAGCGAGTTGCTTGCTGCTGCCGCTGCACCACCCTGCTGAACCTCGGCTTGCATCGTCTGGGCTGTCTCTAACTGTGCCCGTGTCCGACTGAGCTCGCTCCATGCTCGGTTCCACTCGGCGACCCTGTCATTTACCTGGCCCTCCACTGCTGCTTTGCGCATGCTGAGGAGTGATGTGACATACTGACCGAATATCTCGCGGCGCAGACCGAGATCATTATCGAGGGCAACCAACTGATTCTTGAGCTGCGTGTCGTAGATCTTCGCGATCACCTCCTTGTCACGCCCGATGCGTGTCGTGATGATCGTATCGACCGCCGTTTGGCGCGCCGAACCAAGGGCTGTCACGATCGCCTGTTTTTCAGCGATCTGGCGATTCAGTTCGTCGATCTGATTGTTAGTGACGAAATCGACGAATGCCTGCTGTGCCGCATCATACTCACGTTTTGCGCGTACCGTCTCGCTACTCACCGTCTCCAACGAGGCGGTCACACCACCGCTCGAGTAGATGGTGTTGATGTGGCGGACGTAGGCCTCGCCCCAGAGGTTGGCAATCCTGGCTGCGAGATCGGGGTCGTCGTAGCGTACATCGATGCGAATGCCATCACTATCCTCAACCAGGCTACCCTCCACCGCACCGGCCAACCTGGCGGCGGTTATGCCGGCGTCGGGGTCAAATTCAGCAGCAACCTGATCGTAGACGCTCTGGGCTATGCTCGCATCGTTGACAAGCGCGACAAACGTTTGTAGGCGCTGTGCGCGATTCGCACTCTGCGCACCTGCACCCTCAAGGGGCAGTCCGCTCTCTGAGACGGTGCGGATGGCTGAGCCGAACGACACATCAGAGAGGAGTCTCGTCGTGGCGATCACCACTGAAGCTCTGTAGATGGTTGGGTTGTTCAGGGTAGATAGCACCGTAGCGATCGCAACGACGAGGACGATGGTGAGGAGGAGCTCCCACTGGCGAAAGATGGGGTCGAGGTAGCTGGCAAGCTGGCGTAGGTTAATCTGAATCTCACCATCAGTATCGGGTGTTGCCGGGGGTGGTGGATTTGACATGGTGCCTCGTTATAAATATGGCGTCTGGCGCAAATTATAGCAGACGGCGGGGGGCATGGTCAATTAAGGTGGCTGTAGTAACCTGTTCACAGCTCTCCCAGAGCGAGGGCGTTTCACCCTCGTGGCCCCCCCGTAAGGGCAACCCCCGTGGTTGACCTGCCGTTGGCTTACCCCAACGGTGAACAGTTACCAGTTGTAGTGGGCTGTTACCCCCCTTGTTGAAGCTCTCGCCTATGACCTCAATGAGTTGCTGCAAGGCTCACTGGCTTGGCGAGGTAGCGGTTGGCCCCCGCCTCTGCTGGTTGCGGATGAAGCTCGTAGGGCACTCCACGAACAACGCCAACCCAGTTCTGGTAGCGCTTGTTAAGAAAACGTGAACTAGGCCTAACATGTTTATCGTAGGAGCATAACAAAAGCTTTACCTCCGCTACGTATATTCAGGCTGCCCCTGATAGCGCATGTCATGTATCGTAGCAGAGGAGGTCGCACCCATGGGTGGTCACGACGAGAAGGATAAGTGGATTCCCCAGTCACAGGATGGTGTAGGCGATCTATTCCAGCAGGTGCTCGATCGGCGTTTGAGCCGCCGCGAGGTGCTGAAGAGTGCTGCCGTTGCTTCATCAGTAGCAATTATCGCTTCAGTGAATGTTGAAAGCGCTGAGGCCCAGCGGGTCACGACACCGAGTTTCGCGCGGATCGAGCCGGCTGCGGTCACGGTGGATGACGTAAAAGTCCCCGACGGCTACTACGCGCGTACGCTCATTCGTTGGGGTGAGCCACTCACCATGGAAGCATCGACTCATAACGTGTGGCAGCAGAGTGCCGTGCATCAGAGCCAGCAGTTTGGCTACAACTGCGATTTTGTTGGCTTTCTCCCCCTGCCACTCGGTTCGACCAGCTCGAACCGTGGGCTTCTCTTCGTCAACCATGAGTACACGAACGAAGAGTTGATGTTCCCGGCCTACGACCCCAAGAAGCCGACGCGCACCCAGGTTGATGTGGGTATTGCCGCCCACGGTGCTTCCGTCGTGGAGATCGAGCGCGCCCCCGATGGTGGATGGCGCTACGTGCGCAGCTCGTCGTTCAACCGCCGCCTTACCGGTGAGACGCCGATGCGCATCTCGGGGCCGGCTGCTGGCCACGACTGGATGAAGACGAGTGAGGATCCGACCGGTACCCTGGTGCGCGGTACGCTCAACAACTGTGCGGGTGGCAAGACGCCATGGGGCACCGTGCTCACCGCTGAGGAGAACTTCCACCAGTACTTTGCTAACTTCGGCAAGTTCAATCGCAACGACTCCCGTTATGCTGCTCACCGCCGCTACGGCATGCCTGCTGAGGCGAGTGAGCGTGGCTGGGAGCTCTACCATAGCCGGTTCGATGTTGTACAGGAGCCCAACGAGGCGTTCCGCCACGGCTGGATGGTGGAGGTCGATCCCTATAACCCCAACAGCGTGCCGGTCAAGCGCACCGCCCTGGGCCGCTTCCGCCACGAGGCGGCGACGATTGGGATTGCTCCGAACGGCAAGGTCGTTGCCTACATGGGCGACGATCAGCAGTTTGAGTATGTCTACAAGTTTATCTCTGCTGGCACGTACAACCCTCGCAATCGTGAGGCGAACTTCGGCCTGCTCGATGAGGGCGTGCTCTACGTAGCGAAGTTTAATGATGATGGGAGTGGGAGTTGGTTGCCGATGGTCTTCGGCCAGGGCCCGTTGATCCCGGCCAATGGCTTCAACTCGCAGGCCGATGTGGTGATCAACACACGTCGTGCCGCTGACCTCCTAGGTGCGACTAAGATGGATCGCCCCGAGGATGTGGAGCCGAACCCGGTCAATAAGAAGATCTACGTGCTGCTCACCAATAATTCACGGCGCGGTACAGAGGGGCAGGCTGCTACCGATGCTGCGAATCCCCGTGCGCAGAATCGTGCTGGCCACGTCATTGAAGTTACCGAAACGGCTGATGACTATGCCGCGACGACCTTCCGCTGGGAGATGTTCATCCTCGCCGGTCTGCCCAGCGATCCAACGAGCTACTTTGCCGGCTACGACAAGAGCAAGGTCAGCCCAATTGGTGCCCCGGACAATGTCGTGGTTGATAATGCCGGAAACCTCTGGATTGCCACCGACGGTGCTGCGAGTGCGATCAAGTATAACGATGGCCTCTTTGCCGTTCCCGTTTCGGGTGCACAGCGCGGCAATGTCCAGCAGTTCTTCTCATCGGTGGTCGGCTCTGAGGTCTGTGGTCCGGAGTTCACGCCCGACAATCGTTCTCTCTTCCTGGCTATTCAGCACCCTGGCGAGGGTGGCACCTTCGAAAAGCCGATTAGCACCTGGCCTGACCGTGTGGGGCTACCTCGCCCCAGTGTGATCACGGTTCAGGCCTTCGATAATCGGATCATTGGGAGTTAGGTGCGGTTCCACGTCGGCTGTGCCGACGGTATCTTTCGGTGCTACTAAGGCTGGGTTGGAGTTTTCTGTGGAGGGCTACGCCGTCTGTGCCTCCTGTTTGGCCGATTGCCTCCGTAGGGGGAGGTGTCGCGGGCGAGACTCGCGGTACCTCCCCCGTGCCATGTCTTGCCATTTCGGTACCCGGCTACAACCCCCTCTTAACATTGTCTTAATGTTTTTGGGTCTGTTTGTTAACATTACCTGTGTATATTCGGCTCTGTAGGAGGCTGTTTAGGCTTAGTTTATGGCTGCACTAGCGCGACCGCTTGGTGTTACCAATACCCTTGAACACATTCAGGAGAGAATCAAACATGGGACTGAGACGCCGGACTACACTAGTCGTCATTGCCCTAGCCCTCGTACTCCCCCTGTTGGCTGCCTGTGGTGGCCAGACCGCTACACAGCCGACCACGGCCCCTGCAGCGACCACGGCCCCTGCAGCGACCACGGCCCCTGCAGCGACCACGGCCCCTGCAGCGACCACGGCCCCTGCAGCGACCGCCGCCCCTGCAGCGACTACCGCTCCTGTAGCGAGCCTGATGCTTCCAGACGTAGACCCTGCCACTATAACCGGTAATATCATCGTTGCTGGCTCGTCGACGGTCTTCCCGCTCACCGAGCGCATGGCCGAGCTCTTTAACGAGGATGGCTACAAGGGCCAGGTAACGATTGACAGCATTGGTACTGGTGCCGGCTTCGAGCGTTTCTGTGAGGCGGCCGAGAGCGACATCTCGAACGCTTCACGTCCAATCAAGGATGAGGAGAAGGCCGCCTGCGAAGC
>CAIWUD010000579.1 GCA_903915775.1 uncultured Chloroflexota bacterium
CAACGCCCAGGTCACCGGTCTAGACTGGGCCGATGATGGACGCATCACTGCGGTACGCTACGAACGCGATGGTCAGACCCACCGTGTTGAGACTGCGCAGGTCATCTCAACACTCCCCCTGACGATCAACGCACGCTTCTTTAAGCAGCAGTTGAACCTGGACTACCAGAAGGTCGATGCGGTCTATCTGCTGCTCGACCGCCCGCAACTGAGCAAGAACCACTGGCTCTACTTCATGGACGCGACCTCGGCGATCAACCGGATCGTCGAGTTTAAGCAGATGAGCCCAGTCGATACCGATCCACAGCGTACGGTTGTCTGTGCTGAAGTGACCCGGGATATTACCAACCCAGTCGAGGCGGTCATCAGCGACCTGGTACGCAGCCGCCTGATCCAGCCGAGCGATGTACTAGATACCCACGTCATTCGTGAGCCATTCGCCTACCCGCGCTACCGTCGGGGCTATCCAGCGCAGGTGGCAGCCTTTGAAGCCTACCTGCAGCAACACCCTAACTTTATTCAGCTAGGCCGGGCAGCCCAGTTCGAACATCACGAGGTGGACGACTTGATTGAACGAGCCTACGACATGGTCGAGCACGTTACCGCACCAACACCGAGAGTCGTGAGTAGCTCAACCACGCTGCCACCACGGGTCTGGATCGTGGTGCTCACGCTCAACAACTACCAGGATACGGCTGAGTGTCTCGCATCGTTACAGCAACTCCACTACGAGGCGGTAACGATGCTTCTCGTCGACAACGGATCGAGTGATGGTACACCGCTGAAAGTTCGCGAGCACTATCCGGATGTCGTGGTGATCGAGAATGGGCGTAACCTCGGTGTGCCAGCCGGCTACAATGTGGGCTTCCGCTATGCGATGGCCCAGGGTGCCGACTACATCTTCATGATCAACAACGATACGACTGTTGATCCCGCGATGATTAACCACCTGATGGAGGCTGCGCGTGAGCCAAAGGCTGGTGTTTTGGCGCCGATCGTCTACTACCATGCCGAACCAGAGCTCGTCTGGTCGGCTGGGGCGCGCTACCGCGTCTTCCCACCAGCGATTTTAATGGAGACCCGCATCGCCGCAACTGGTTACCGTGAACTGCAGTACGCGATCAGTTGTGGCCTGCTGATCACGCGCCAAGCCCTCGAACAGGCGGGGCTCTTTGACGAGAACTTCCTCTACCTCTGGGACGATCTCGACTTCTCGGAACGGGTGCGCAGTGCTGGCCTGCGCATCCTGCAGGTGCCAAAGGCACGCATGTGGCACAAGATCTCACGCACAACCAACCCGGCCTCGGCAAAGTTCTGGCAGACCCATGGTGAGAGTGGAGTAATCTTCTACCGTAGGCATGGCCGTCCCTTTGCCTTGGCTGCGCTCATCCATCTCAGCTACTTTGCCGTGCGTGAGTTCGCGATCAAGTGGCGTTGGCAATTTCTGATCCCCTTCCTCCGCGGCACACGCTCTGGCCTCTCACGGCCACTCCAGGCGGTGCCGCAGGTTAAGGATAGTCGGGCCTACCCACACTGAGGCATGGTTCAATTTCGGCTGCGCCGACGTGACCGTCCGGC
>CAIWUD010000580.1 GCA_903915775.1 uncultured Chloroflexota bacterium
CGCCACACTGGTGACGATCGGGCGTCCGATTGCCAATACCCAGGTCTACGTGCTCGATGCACAGCTGCAGCCGGTGCCGCTCGGGGTGGCTGGTGAGCTCTTCCTGGGCGGGGTGGGTGTGGCTCGTGGCTACCTGAACCAGCCGGAGTTAACCGCAGAGCGCTTCATCGCCAACCCCTTCGGCATGGGGCGGCTCTACCGGACGGGCGACCTGGCCCGTTGGCTACCTGATGGCAACCTGGAGTACTTGGGACGCATCGACCAGCAGGTGAAGCTCCGTGGCTTCCGCATCGAGTTGGGCGAGATCGAGAGCGTGCTGAGCAGCCACGCCGCAGTGCAAGAGGCGGTGGTGGTGGCCCGTGAGGATGTACCCGGGGAACAGCGGCTTGTCGCCTACGTGGTGGAGAGCTCGAGGGGTCAGGGGTCAGGGGTTAGGGGTCAGGGGACGGCAGACGGGGTGCAAGGGTCAGGGCTCAGGGGTCAGGGGACGGAGGATGCGAGGGGTCAGGGTCCAGGGTTCGGGGGTCAGGAGACGGTAGACGGATCGCAGCGAGAAGCTGAGCTACGCAGCCACCTCCAGGCACGTCTACCCGACTACATGCTGCCGAGTGCCTTTGTGCTCCTCGATGCACTGCCGCTGACGCCCAACGGCAAGCTGGATCGCAAGGCGCTCCCGGCGCCGACCGTCACCATGGTGGCTGCGGATGATGCGCCGCGTACGGCCACCGAAGCCCTACTCGCCGCCATCTGGCAGCAGGTACTCCAGTTACCCCAGATGGGTACGCAGGCGAACTTCTTCACCCTCGGCGGCCACTCGCTCCTCGCGACCCGCGTGGTCTCACGCATCCGCCAGGAGTTCGCGGTCGACCTGCCCCTGCGCGTCCTCTTCGAGCAGCCGGCTATCGTGGGCTTGGCAGGAGCGGTTGATGCCCTTCGGCAGGCCCACGGGCCGCTCCAGGCGGTACCCATCACCCCGGCTGACCGCAGTCAGCCCATCTCGCTCTCCTACGCCCAGGAGCGCCTCTGGTTCCTCGACCAGCTTGACGCTGACCACACCGCCTATACCATCCCTGGGGCTCTCCGCCTCCGTGGGATCCTCGATGTGGCGTCCCTAGAGCGTGCACTTCAGGAGGTCGTTCGCCGCCACGAGGTGCTGCGGACGACCTTCGTCGTTCAGGATGGCCGTCCGGTGCAGCAGGTGGGGCCAGCAGCCTTCCGCCTACCCATCGTCGACCTGAGCGGGATGCCGCCTGCCCTGCGTGAACTGGATGTACGCCAGCGCGTGCATGCCGAGGTGATACAGCCCTTCGACCTTGCCCAAGGCCCCCTCGTCCGTGCGACCCTGCTCTGCCTGGAGCCCGGTGCCGACTACCTGCTGCTGCTCCGCATGCACCACACCGTCGCCGATGCCTGGTCGCTGGATCTGCTGCAGCACGAACTCACCCTGCTCTACACGGCCTTCACCCACGGGCGACCCTCACCCCTCCCCGAGCTTGCCCTCCAGTACGCCGACGTTGCCGCCTGGCAGCGCCAGTGGCTCAGCGGAACAATCCTAGAGACGCAGCTCGCCTGGTGGCGTGAGCAGCTCACCGGTGTACCGGAGATCCTGACCCTGCCGACCGACCGCCCTCGGCCTGCCGTCCAGGGCTTCCGGGGGGCCAGTCACGCCTTCACGCTCCCCCTCGAGCTGGTGCAGGGTCTGCGCCAACTGAGCCGTAGCCAGGGCACGACCCTCTTCATGACCCTGCTGGCCGCCTTCAACGTGCTGCTCATGCGCCAGAGCGGCCAGACCGACCTGGTGGTGGGCGTGCCGGTGGCTGGGCGCACCCGGGTGGAGGTGGAGCCGCTCATTGGCCTCTTCGTCAACACGCTCGCTCTGCGCAGCCAGTTGGCGGACGCCGATGGAGCACCGCTGAGCTTCCATACCCTCTTAGCCCAGGTGCGCCAGACGGTTTTGGAGGCGCAGCGCCACCAGGATGTCCCCTTCGAGCAGGTGGTGGAGGCGCTGCA
>CAIWUD010000581.1 GCA_903915775.1 uncultured Chloroflexota bacterium
CCGGAGCGAGGGCGTCTCGCCCCCGTGGCGCCCCCACTGCTCCCGGAGCGAGGGCGTCTCGCCCCCGTGGCGCCCCCACTGCTCCCGGAGCGAGGGCGTCTCGCCCCCGTGGCGCCCCCTCCGCACGGGCCCCCCCGTGGTTGCCCTGTCGTCGGCTTACCCCAAACGTGAACAGGTACCACCAGACGGCCAAGTCGGCGCAGCCGAAAGTGAACCCATACCTACACTTTGATATCGACCATGCGCTGAATAAGGATGAAGCCAGCAAGATTGCAGATCCCAGCAACAACCGGAATGATCAAGGTTGGGCCCGGAAGGAAGAGCTTCAACATATAGTCGGGGTTGATCGTCATCAGGATCATCCCAAGAATGATAGGGAGCAGACCAAGGATGTAGGAAGCGAAGCGCTGTTGTGAGGTAATCACCCGGATCTCGCGCTGCAGACGGCTACGCTCACGGATCGTCGTGTTGATATTCTCCAGCACCGTGGTGAGGTTGCCGCCGATACGCGCATTGATGCGGATCACTGCTACAACCAGATCGAGATCATCACTCTCCATGCGCCGGGCCAGATGATCGAGCGCCTCACCAATACCCAGGCCCAGTTGCAACTCCTGCATGACTCGGCGCATCTCGACGCCCAACGGAGCCGGAGCCTCGTTCGCTACATTGCCGAGTGATTGGGCCAAGCTGAAGCCGCCACGGAGCGAGCCGATCAGCGTGGAGAGCATGTCGGGTAACTGCTCGGCAAAGAGGCGCTGACGCTGACGCTGACGCCGCCGTAACCAGAGGGTGGGCAGAAAGAAGCCGAGGAGAGTAATCAGGGGGGCAACGAGGAGCGATCGGGTCAGCACAATCACCAGGGCCGTTGGTAGCAGCGCAGCCGCCACCTTGAGCAGGATATACTCAGGCACGGTCAGTGGGAGATCGGCACGGGCGAGGGCGCGCCGGATCCCCTCGGCGAAGCCAACCTCGTTAAGGGCGCTGTTTAGCCGCCCAGCGATCTGCCCCGTATCCGTATCACTCACATGCGCAGGCAGCGCATGGGGATCGATCCCGGCCCCCAGGTAGAGATCCATGCGTGTGGTGAGCCGACGATCACCGCGCAAGTAGCTACCGAGCGCAACAATTAACAGCAGAGCAGCACCGCCGGTGAGCAGGGCCGCAAGGAGCAACAGAGGATCCATCGGCTACCTCCCGCCTGGTCGGGCTGCAGCAAAACCGAAGATCTGCGGTGCTAGGGTGATGTTGTGTTGGGCGAAACGCTCGATACAGCGCGGACGTACCCCCGTGGGCATGATTTGACCAACCACGTGCCCATCCACCAACCCACCATGCTTAAAGCTGAAGAGATCGGACATCGTGATCACATCCCCCTCAAGACCGGTAATCTCACAGATGCGTCCAAGGCGCCGTGAGC
Source organism: uncultured Chloroflexota bacterium (assembly GCA_903915775.1). Taxonomy (GTDB): domain Bacteria; phylum Chloroflexota; class Chloroflexia; order Chloroflexales; family Chloroflexaceae; genus Viridilinea. Next base: position 1,421 of record CAIWUD010000581.1, read on the forward strand.
CATCCTGGTGGCGCTCGATCTGAATAACGATCTGCACTGCATTTGCGATCTGCTCACGTATAGCTCGTACCGGCAAATCCATCCCCGCCATCAAACACATGGTCTCAATACGAGCCAGGGCATCACGGGCGCTATTGGCATGAACCGTGGTCATGGAGCCATCATGACCGGTGTTCATCGCCTGGAGCATATCGAGTGCCTCACCGCTACGACACTCGCCAACCACAATCCGGTTTGGCCGCATACGCAGCGCATTTACCACCAGGTCGCGGATCGTAATCTCCCCCCGCCCCTCCAGGTTGGCAGGGCGCGACTCCAGGGTGACCACGTGGCGCTGCATGAGCCTGAGTTCGGCAGCGTTCTCAATGGTGATGATCCGTTCGTCGGCAGGGATAAAAGAGGAGAGCACGTTGAGCAGGGTGGTCTTCCCGGCCCCCGTACCACCCGACACCACGACATTCAGACGTGCCGTGACACACGCACGTAGAAACTCGGCGACCTCAGGCGTCACCGCGCCAAAACGGATTAGATCATCAATGGTAAGTGGCCGACGCGCAAACTTACGAATGGTGATCGATGGTCCATTCAGGCAGAGAGGGGGGATAATCGCATTCACCCGCGAGCCATCAGGAAGACGGGCGTCAACCATCGGCGACGACTCGTCGCAGCGGCGGCCAAGGGGTGCAATGATTCGACTGATGATGCGCCGTACATGCTCGTCATCCATAAAACTGATACTCGTCTCATGGAGACGACCCTCACGCTCAATCCAGACCTGCTTCGGACCATTGACCATGATCTCACTGACCCGATCGTCGGCTAGGAATGGTTCGATTGGACCAAAGCCGAGAATATCGGCCTGCGCGATCTGCACTAGACGGGCACGCTCACGCTCAGGGACGACCCGCTCGCCCTGCTCGAGAAGATCCGTCACAATCGCGCTGATACGCTGCTGGAAGTAGTCCGGTTCAGCCTCAAGGCGCCCACGGGGCGGATCGGGCTCGGCGATCAGCCGCTGCTGCACCGCCTGGATGAAGTCATGATCGTCACGGTTGAGCAAGGGCGGTGGTGTGGTGAGGTTCAGTGGTGCCGCGACCGACTCAGCTGGGCTACTCGGTGCTCCATGCTCATCGTGCTCAACTGGGCGAGCACTCCGCTCGCCCCGCTCACTACTACGGCCAATGCGCAGACGAACCATACACTGCTCACTTTCCGCTCAGGTTACCAACCTTGCCTCCCATACGAGTGTCAAGCTGGTTTGAAGCCTGACTTACGGCGGGCAAACTTCAACAAGCTCGCCTTCACCCCACGTCCAACCTCCGTGCTCTTGCGCCCCTCACTCGCCGTCAGAGTCAGGGTAGCGACATCATCACCGGCTAGATGGGCAGCCAGGCGGAGCAGATTCTGCGCGGCCCAGCTTTTCGGGAATGCCACCACCAACGGCTCACCACGGTTGATGCTGTGGGTCACTGGCAACCCCTCACTCGGAATGTTGGCCGTCACCGGGTAGTGCAGGTGCTGCTGGACATCCTCAAGTGTAATACCCTCCACACTGGGGAAGCGGTTGAGCACGATCTGCACCGGCGCACTCGCCAGGGTGTGGCGCTGGATGAAGTCGAGTAGGCGCTTCGCATTACGTAACGTCGGTAGTTCGGGTGTAGCCACGAGTAGTACATCGTCAGCACGGCGCAAGAGCGTTTCGGTCACTTCATCAAGGAACGACCAGGTATCCACCACCACGAAGCTGTAGCGCGCAAGGAGCCTGTCAAGAATGGCGTTGAGTGCCGCTCCATCAACATGGGCCGCCTGCTCGGGCTCGGTTGGGGCCAGGAGGACATGCAGACCCGTCTCATGTTCACAGATCACCCGCGTCAACATGGCCTCATCGAGATCGTCCGGGTGCGCCGAGAGATCGAAGAGGCTATACTTGGAACGTAGGTTGAGATGAACCCCAATATCACCAAACTGTAGGCTACAGTCGAGCAGGTTGGTCGGCGCACCACTGATCTGGCGCAGCGCCACCGCAAGGTTCGTGGCTACCATCGTTGTCCCCACCCCACCCTTCGGCGCCGTGACCACGATCAACCGCCCGCGCTGGCTTGGGGCAACCTCACCACGCGTTCCATGTCGACGCTCGGCACTCGCGGCACGGACCTGACGGGCAGCAGCAAGGAGATCACTCTGGTTGGGGGTCGCTAAAACATCACGCGCACCGGCCGCCATCAGACGGCGCAGCGTGGCCAGGCTCGAGTCGGCGGTGATCACCACACAGAAGGCGTCGGGTGCAGCTGCAGCAACCTGACGCACACAACTCTCGGCGTGATCCAGATCGCGGTCAATGAGCACCAACTCAGGGCGTAGACGGCGGGCCGCCTCACCCACTCCATGGAGCAGGGCAAGCCGCTCAAGGAGCTCGATCTCGCTTGCTGCAGCCAACCGACTGATCCACTCCTGATCAATACGCTCGGGTACCGTAATGATCATAGCGCGCACACGCTGATCACTCTTGCTCATTAGGCTACTCCTTCCACGATCCTGCAGCCACTACTGCCGACCACCAATAGTCTCAGCCTCACCCTGCAGTAGTGTGATCAGCGCATCGTCGTCCACCATCGGCACCCGGAAAGGCTCCTCATCGAGGGGCGAGCGCAGGGCGAGGTCGATCGTGCCGCCGGCGTCTTTGACCTTCTTCACCATCACCGCATCACCAGGGGCGAGCTCAAGCAGTAGCGCCGTGGGCCGGGGTTCAGGGTTCTCTTCCGTTGGTGGATCGGTAAGGATGCGCATCACCCGCACATTCTGCACCGTGTAACCGGTCAACTTCTCCCTCGTAGCTGCCCCTTCCTGATCTTCACGCTCCACCTCAACCGAGAGGAGCAGATCGATACGGTCACCCTCGACCAGCAGCCCGGTACCGGCGAAGAGGTCAACTATCGGGAAGGCGATAATCGTACGCCCCTGCGCGATCTCCGCACTCAACGGGCCCTGCTCGCTCCCGTAGAGCGTGCGCTCGCGGAAGAGATCACCCTGCGCCACCGGCTCAGCCAAGATCTGTCCACTTAGCCGACTCACATCGCTGATCACGGCGCTGGGTACCAAATCAACCGGAAAGGCCTTGACCACAATATCTGCATCCTGAATGAGCGTGCCCCGCTCCAGATCGCGGGCCGCAACCGGAATCTCCGTCGTGACCAACTCGGCAACGGCTGACCGTTGCTGAGCCGCACTGATTGCCGCCTCGGCCGCAATACGCTGCTGCTGGAGCATGTAGTAGGTGAGACCGCCAGCGCCGAGCGCACAGATCAGGGCAAGTGAAATCCAGATCCAGCCTTTCGTACGCACCATGCGCATGCTCTCCTTTTCGATGGTTTAGGTTTGACTACACCACCTTTTCTGGCAACACCAAGGCGAGGTTAGGTTTTTTTGTGGAGGGCTTCGCCCTCCACCCCTCCCCCCGGTTGGAACTGTAGGGGCGCCCCCCCCCCCGTGGCCGCCCCAGGTTGGAATGGCATCCCCGTGGCTACTCCCAGGGAATGAGACGGGGCTGCAGCCCAGCGATCATATCCTCCGGATCGAGTAACCCAGAGATAGCACGCCCCTTGATACTGTTCGAGCCAATCTCGGTGATGATGAAGTTGGCGTAGCCAAGACTGTACACATACTGCTTCAGGCTGCTCGAACTACTCAGTGGCGGCTTGACCGCAAGGTAGTACCAGAGCCACTGGGTCTTGCCACCGTAGCTAATGGGAAAGCGCACGTAGTAGGATTTGCCAGCAGCGGCCGTAGGCGCCAGGTTGATATCAATGTAGTTCTTTCCGCTACGCACGTTGATCGCAGCACTGATACCGCTCGGAGCCCCCCCCAAGAGACTCACCGCTTCGCTCTGCTCATCGGCCGCAAACCAGGTGGCTGCCCCGACCGCTACGCCACTGCTGTTCGCCTGCAACAGGGTGCCATCACGGCGCTGGATGCGAAACTCCTGAGCCAGACTTTCACTCTTGGTGGAGAGCTCGATCGGTGCGTAGGCCACCTGACTGGGCGTATAGACCCAGAAGTCACTGCTCTGCGCGTTGAGCGCAAGCAGGGCATACTGGCCGCGGCGCAGACCAGTCGCCCTATCTTTGACCTCAAGGTAGAGACTCAACGTGCCCTCCTGCGGTCGCAACGGTGCATCCTCGATCAACACCGTTGGCGAGAGGGGATTGGTTGGATCACCAGGGAAGAAGCATGTATCGGTCAACGTCTGACGCAGATCGAGCGTATAGGTTGCAGCCGCAGGACCAGCGCCAAGCGTTGGTACGGACGTCGGTACACCCTCACCCGTGAGCCCACCCCAACCCCCTCCATTCCAGCGCCACTCCAGCCCATTCCAGGTCGCCGGACTCTGCGAACTGAAGGCACGTAGCGCAAATGTTGAAGCGTAGGGGTCTTGGTTCTTTCCCGACTTGTTGCGGAAGGGCTCCAGCCGAAGCCGGTACGACCAGGGCTGCATGGTGGGCAGCGTATCATTCATGTAGGCGGCGCTGACCGCACTGAAGTCGCAGTTGGGCGGGAAGCGATCAGCTACGCTAAAATTGAGACTGACACTCCGCAACTCCTCCCCATCGGCCGTGGTGGGGAAACTCGTCGCAAAATCGGCGGCTGAATAGATCGTCCCATTGAAGATCAGCACACTCACAATGTCACCGACCTGGTGGCGCAGCGCAAAGGGTTGCTGTACCTGGCCAGCACTCACCCCAGAGGTGTAGGCCAGCTGCGTTCCTGGTGGGACGAGTGAGCCACCGTAACCCTCCAGAATGTGGCGCGTAATAAAATCTTTGTTTGGGTTCGTCGCCTGCTGGAGATCGATCCCACTGTAGAACTCGACACTACTAAACGTAATATTACGCACGTCGAGGAGTACCGGACCGGTGAAACTATTGTCACCATTCGCCCGTGCCCCCTGACCAGCAATCACGACCTCTACCCCGGGGTTGGTATGGGTAGCAACACTCCCAGAGGTCGGCTGCCGAAAGAGCCCAGTCTCAGAAGCAGGCGAACCAGGGTAGGCGGTCGTACCCCAGTCAGGCCACTCTCCGCCACCACCAGCACTCGCCAGGGGCGGGGCGCTACTCCGAGTGAGAATATCGCGCACCGTTGCCGCTCCACCCTGACCACCTACCTGGCTACTGAGGGACTGATCGGTCGACGGGATCGAATCGCTGATCCCACTCTGGTTAAAGCCGAGCCAGCGGGCCACCGCGAAGGGCATCCCACCACCACCAGCACTGGCATCGCAATGAGCGCGGGCAGCAACGGTGTACTCATTCAGACCGATGAGGCGCATGAAGTGGGTAAAGGCTGGACTGCGCAGGGCCACCCGCACCCGCGACCCACTCAACTCAATCCCACGGACGAGATCTACGCTACTCCCGATCGCTGGCGTATAGAGCTCACTCACCACACTGTAGCTGAGGGTACCGGGGGCATTCGCCCCACCGCCCGGCGTTGCTCCCAGATTGGTCGCAATCGCATCCCGAGCGGCCTGCTCCGCCTGTGCACTACTCTCGCCCATTGCCAGTCTAGTCGCAGCAGCAAGGCATGCGGCGTCGGCACTATTCTGCATCAGCCGTCGCTGGGCATAGAGCATGCCGCCATCAACCCCGAGACCAATCGTCAGAAAGATCAGGGCCAGCATCAGCACCACGAGTGGGAGCGACTGGCCACGTACAACTCGTCGAAGCATAGGCTGCTCTCTGGTTATCATCATTCGTAAGGGATGGTTCAGTTTCGGTTGCGCCGACTTGATACTCTGGCGCTACCAGGGCTGGGTTGAGTCTTTTTGTGGAGGGCTTCGCCCTCCACGCCTCCCGCGCACTGGTCACACCGATCTGAACCATTCCAGTTACCCATGCCCTACGGCTGGTAGAGAAAATTCACCGCCTTACTGATCCAGACCGGGTCGTCGAAGAAGGGTAGAAGTTCCGAAAGAAGGATCGGGCGGTAGGGGTAGCAGAGGGTGACCGTTGCCTGGACACCTGGGGTTGGCATCACCGTCCCCGTAGCGGTGAAGGCCGGGGTGAGCCCGACGATCCAACCGTTTGCATTGCCACTCGGGCAGACAAATGGTGTTGATGCCGCACTCGTCCCCTGAGTGGAGTCGAGCAACCCAAGTGCACTGAAGACGATAGCACCACCCGTCGTCGGACAGCCACTACCATCAAGGGTACGGCGTAGGATGGCCTGATCGATCGTCTGCTGCAGCGACCAACCCGCGATAGCAGGGGCGCAGTTTTTCGGGTTCGCTTTACTGATCTCGTTATTGGCTAAGCTGTTGTAGCGTGTTGCGCGGTAGAGCGACGCAGCACGGGCCGCCTCACGGGCCGCAGAGGAGACTTCGACGTGGGCGTAGAGCAGAAAGCCCAACTCAAGGAGGCCCACGAGCAGCAGGGTGAGCAGGGGCATCAGGAGCGCTAACTCCGTGAGCGACTGAGCACGGTGGATCATTGCGCCCCTCCTGGCTCAATGCGATGGGCAGTGCGAGCGCTCAATACCACCTCATGGATGCCAAAGAGCCCCCAGAAGAGGTTGTGACGATGCTCCAGACGTACCAGAATGGTATCACCGGCACGCAGCGGATTGACCTCGCGCTCGCTCACCGTGGTACGCGCCGGCTCATAGGTGACCGTACGGGTGATACGCTCCATGCTCAGCATCGGGCTGATCGTCATGCTGATCGCCTGATCCAAAAAGAGTTCCCGTGCTGCGTCGATACCTGTCACCGCGCTAGATTCTCCCGTCTGAGGCAGGGGACCAGGAAACTGGTAGACCGCACCAGCTCGTGCCGCCTCCCGAGCCGTGTTGCTCAGACCGGTGTAGATCGCGAAGACGATCCCCAACTCGATGATGCCAACAAGGAGCCCAATCAGCAGCGGGGCGATCAGGGCAAACTCGGTGAGGCTCTGCGCCCTGCCTCCTGCCCAACCCGGGGTACGCCGATACTCCTGCATGGCTGCTGCCTCCAACTCCAGCTGAAGGGATAGTGCACCACCAAGAGCGTACCGCATGAGTCTGCCCACTGCTTGAAACTTGCTTGAGAAACTCCCCCCCGCTAGTTGAACAAGAGTTCATCTCCCAGATGACCTAACGCCAAACGACGCATACTGCTGCCTCCCCGGCGCATGCCAGGCTTCACAGCGGCGGATAACGATCTTGTCATCCGGCGGGGTTAGTGCGACCAGCGTACAGGAGGAGGGCCGTGCCCTCCTCTCTCCCGGAGCGAGAGCGTCCCGCCCTCGTGGCCCTCCTCTCTCCCGGAGCGAGAGCGTCCCGCCCTCGTGGCCCTCCTCTCTCCCGGAGCGAGAGCGTCCCGCCCTCGTGGCCCTCCTCTCTCCCGGAGCGAGAGGTCCCGCCCTCGTGGCCCTCCTCTCTCCCGGAGCGAGAGCGTCCCGCCCTCGTGGCCCTCCTCTCTCCCGGAGCGAGAGCGTCCCGCCCTCGTGGCCCTCCTCTCTCCCGGAGCGAG
>CAIWUD010000582.1 GCA_903915775.1 uncultured Chloroflexota bacterium
CTCCCCCCAGCGGGGGGAGGTTGGGTGGGGGGAAGGAGAACCGTGCCCTCCACACCTCCCAGGTGGGGCAAGCCCCTCCCCCCAGCGGGGGGAGGCTGGGTGGGGGGGAGGAGAACCGTGCCCTCCACACCTCCCAGGTGGGGCAAGCCCCTCCCCCCAGCGGGGGGAGGTTGGGTGGGGGGAAGGAGAACCGTGCCCTCCACACCTCCCATCGAACCGTCAGCCTAGACGATAGAGCAGTTCGCCTGCCCGTTCAACGAGGAGCAGACCCTCGTGCTCACGTCCGCGCCAGGCTTCGGGATTGATCGTACGATAGTCGATGTAGCCCAGGTTGATCTGCCGGCAGCGCTCTTCAGGGATGCTGGTAGCCAGCGTCACCGTGATGCGGGGCGACTCGACGCCTGTAACTGCATCGTAACTACCGTGGCCCTTGACGTGCGTGCTGTGGGCAAGGATGCCGCCTGGCATCTGCTGGAAACGATCCCACTGTTTGGTGAAGTAGTCGCGGACGTGGTAGCCGATCTGGTCGATCAGGGCACCGTGCGTGTAGGAGACCTCGCTGATGTGGGGAGCGTAGATGATCACCTCGCCACCGTCAGCTACCACCGGCTCGGTCTTGTACATCGCCTTTGCCGCCGTCCAGAGATCTTCGTAGATCGGTGATGCCATCGAGAGTACCTGGCGGAATGGCTGGGGTTTGTAGACAATATTCAGCTGGGCGGAGAGATCCGCAGCTACCTCCCAGGTCTCTTCCAGTGGACCAGCGTAGAGCCCGTAGAGGTCGTGGCCCTTGAGAAGCATCGCCAGCAACAGGATCGGCTGCTCGATGAAGCGAGCAGCCCGCTGGATCACCCGTCGCACCGGTGTGTGCTTCACCCCAATCGTCTGCATGCTCGTCACCAGGGCACCGAGCCAGTGGGTAAAGTTGATGATCTCAGGGCCAGCAATACCGGGAAAGAGGTACTTCGCACCACCCGAGAAGCCAGCCACCTCGTGGGGGAAGACGGGGCCACAGATGATCAACTGGTCGTAGTCGAAGATGAGCCGGTTGAGGGTCACCGCCACACTGGCAGCCAGGAGCCCATCCGTGAGGGTGGCCGTCTCTGCCTCGGGGATGGTGCCGATAGTGACAAAGCTCTCGGGCAGGTCCCAGCGGTGGTTGAGCAGCGTACTGTTCGGGAAGCGGGCGGCACGCTCAGCGGCAGGGAGACCCACCAGGCGTTCGATCGCCGCCTCGCTCATCAGCTTATGGGTGCCCAAGGCGATTAGAAAGTCGAGGCGGGCGACCCGTGGCCCGAGCTGCTCCTGCAGCAGGCGGTAGATCAAGGGTATAGGCGCGGTGCGTGTCCCATCAGGGATGATCACCAGCACGCGCTTACCATCGAGGGCGAGCGGTGCGAGTGCCTGCGCGATGATCACAGCAACCTCACCGTCGCTCAGCATGGCCGTTGTTGTTCCCTGTCCGATCAGCATGCGCATCCTCACTCTGGCATGTTTCTCTGCGGTGTCACACACCACTAAACGCACTAAAGCCACCATCCACGGGTACGACCACCCCATTGACGAAGCGGGCGCCTGGGCTACAGAGCCAGATCAGGGTACCAAGGAGCTCCTCAGGTTGACCGAAGCGCCCCGCTGGGGTGTGGTCGATGATCGTCTGCCCGCGCTGGGTAAGCGAGCCATCATCATTCATGAGCAGTGCCCGGTTCTGGTCGCCCACAAAGAAGCCCGGGGCGATCGCATTCACCCGAATATGCCCACCGAAGGAGCGGGCCAGTTCCACCGCGAGCCAGCGGGTGGCATTCTCCACCCCCGCCTTCGCGATGCCGTACCCAATCACACGGGAGAGTGCCCGCTGGGCCGCCATCGAGGAGATATTGATAATGCAGCCACGCCCGGCCCGCGCCAGCAGTTCGCCAAAGATCTGTGCGGGTAGCAGGGTTCCCTGGAGGTTCAGGGCGATCACGGGGTCCAGCCCTTCTACCGGCAGTTCAAAGAACGAGCGCCCCGGGGCAAGCGTCGCCGAGGGCATATTACCACCGGCAGCGTTGACGAGAATATCGAGGCGATCCCACGTCTCGAGGATGGTAGCACGGCTGCGCTCCAACTGCTCCCGGTTGAGTACGTCGGCGACTAGGGCGATCGCTTCGCCACCCGCGGCCGTAATGGTACGCACGACCGCATCGGCCTGCTCACGGCGCCGACCCAGCACACCGACCTTCACACCGGCTCGTGCAAGGCCCTGGGCCATCATACTCCCAAGAACGCCTGTCCCACCGGTGATCACCGCCACCTGATCGGTAAGGCTGAAGAGTGTCTCTAGCTGGCTCACTTGTAGCTTCTCCTATTCTGCTCAGCTACACATCCCGTGAGGTATATTTCAAACCGGCTTGACCATCTTACGGGAGGTGTGGAGGGCTTGGCCCTCCACAGAAAACTAAACCCAGCCCTGGTAGCACCAGATTATGAAGTTGGCGCAGCCAAAGCGGTGGGGCACACCAAGCTGACGAGCATGATCGCTTATGCACGGTAGGCCCGTTTTGCTAGGCCCACCGCCAGGTCGACAGCCAACTCGGTGGCCTCCTCCTCAGCGAGTAGCCCCTGGATCACCTGCCCTGCCAACCAATCGCAGCTCACACGGCGCCACACATCGTGGCGGGCCGGGATCGAGGCGAAGGCGCGTGTATCATCGTTGAAACCAGCGGTATTGTACAGCCCCGCCGTCTCAACCACCAGGTCGAAGTAGCGCCGCATCCCATTCACACTATCGTGGAACCACCAGGGTGGACCAAGCAGTACCGCCGGGTAGTAGCCTGCCAGGGGCGCGAGCTCACGGCTGTAGCTGCTCTCATCCAGGGTAAAGAGGATGATACGGAAGCGCGGGTCAGCCCCGTAGGCGTTGAGTAGTGGGCGCAGATTGCGCGTCCATTCGGTAGCCACGGGAATGTCGGCGCCCTTATCAGGGCCAAAGCGCTGCTCCAGGTCAGTATGGTGGTTGCGTAGGCTCCCAGCGTGGAGCTGCATCACCAAGCCATCCTCGCAACTCATCCGCGCAAACTCGATCAGCATGTGGGCGGTGAAGCGGGCGGCGTCAGCAGCGCTACTCTCGCCGCGCAGAGCCCGCTCGAAGAGCCGTCCAGCCTCACCGCTGCTCAGACGCTTGGTGATGGGACTGATCACCCCATGGTCGGTTGCCAGGGCCCCCAGAGCTTTGAAGGCGGAGCGTCGCGCTTCCAGGGCATGAATGTAGCTGGGGTAGTCGACAACCTCAATACCAGCAACAGCCGACAGCCGGGCGATCTGGGTGCGCCAGTCGGGCGCATCGATTGCCACGAGCGCGTCGGGCCGGAATGTAGGAATGATCTGGCTGAGACCAGCGGCGTGTAGTTGACGGTGGGCATCGAGGGTGTCAACTGCCGCGTCGGTAGTGGCAAGGAGCTCAATGCGGAAGCGGTCGAGCAGCATCCGCGGGGTGAACGCGGGTCGAGCTAACTGTACCTCCAGCTGGTCGTAGATCCGGTCAGCACTCTCACCGTTCAGCCGCTCCGTCACCCCGAACAGCTCCACCAACTCGCTCTGGAGCCACAGCCCCGTCGGTGTACCACGGAAGAGGTGGAACCGCTCGGCAAAGCGACGCCAGATGGCACGCTGGTCCGCCTCAAACGGGCGTCCGTTGCGCGTCGGCACCCCGAGCTGCTCGAGGGTAACCCCCTGGCTGACCAGCATCCGCAAAATGTAGTGGTCGGGAATGACGAACAGCTCAGCGGGGCTGCCCAGACGCGCCGTGGGATCGGCAAGCAGCATGGGTGGCACATGGCCGTGGGGGCAGAAGAGGGGGAGGTCACGCACCTGTGTGTAGAGCGTGCGGGCGATGTGACGCCGTGCCGGGTCACCGTCGAAGCAGCGATCCGGTGAGAGGTTCCAGGTTACTCCCCCTGCCAATACCCCGTCATGCGATCCCGTTGTCGAACTGCTGCCCATCGCCCCTGCTCCTTCCTACGGGAGGTGTGGAGGGCACGGCCCTCCCCCCTAACCCAATCTTTGCTCAGCGCGAGGGCATCTTGCCCTCGTAGCGCCCCCCGTACGGGCAACCCCCCGTGGTTGCCCTGTTCACCCTTCTCTCTGCACGAGGGCGTTTTACCCTCGTAGCGCCCCCCGTACGGGCAACCCCCCGTGGTTGCCCCGCCGTTAGCTTACC
>CAIWUD010000583.1 GCA_903915775.1 uncultured Chloroflexota bacterium
CAGCGGTATTGCACCTTACCTACGTATCGATCCGATGACCGCTCGTCTTGCCTTTATCATTCTAACCCCGATCAATGGGTTTGGCCTGTTACTCTACCTCATTCTCTGGTTGATTGTTCCCAACGAGGATAGCCAGAGCGAGGGGCGTGCGACGATCGCCGAGTCGCTGCACGAGATGCGGGCTCTGCTCGAGACAACGGTCAGCCGGATTCGGGCAACGTTCCAGCGCTAGGGTGTGCGTCCACTGGCTGTACCGTCGGCACCGCGTCTGGTGCTACTGGGACGAGGGCCGTGCCCTTCACACCTCCTACGAGCTGCTACAGTTCGACATCCGGACGTAGCACGTAGCGCCACCAGTTATGCAGGATCCCGTGGGTAGCACCGGGCACGCGTGGGAGATGGTCGAGCCACCAGAGGTGGTGCAGACGCATGTCACCGCCACCCCACTCATCGGCCCGCAACTGACGCGGCGGCCCACTGAGGTCGGGGAAGCGGTACCAGGTATCAGCCCGCGCCACAACCGGGCGCGGGTTGCCCCAGTCGTAGTCATGGGTGCTATTCGGCGCAAAGTGTACGTTTCCACACTCCGCGCTACCGGGGTGACTCTGATCGTAGCGTATGAAGCGCTCCCAGAGGTTCGCCTCACCGTGCTGGTGGCGATAGACGTGCGCCATGATCGACTCTACACGATGAGCAAAGTTCTCCAGCATACAGCCGACATCGCGCTCGTAGTTGAAGCCCATGATCACAAAACGGCGGGTGCAGTCGGATCGCGCTAACAACGGTGGGGAGTTGCACCAGATGGCACCCGACCCGACCATGTGGCTCTCGTAGTAGCCAGCAAAGGGGAAGGCAAAGAGCCAGACTTCATCAATCTCGCCTTGCACCACCTTGCGTACGAGATCAAACTCGTCTAGAAGCTGCTGGTAGTCGACCGCATCAGGCTGATGGAAGCCCGATCCGCGACGCCAGCAGCGCATGTAGCGCTCATCATCGTAACGAAAGCCGTCCAATTTCTGTGGGTAGGCATCGACGAGGTGGCGCTCGACAACCGTGTAGCGTGCAATCCCCCCTGAAGCCATGCGGAGATCGGCGATGTAGTGCTGGAGCAGCAGATCCGGGTCGTGCCAGTTGAACGTTTCATGGAGTCGACGACCGCCAAAGCGCTCGAGGAGTGGGTCGTGAATCACTACCGCCACGCGAAGTTCGATCGGCTCGACCTCTGCCTCTTCGCCGCGCACGACCGAGCGCTGCTCACTCGGCTTTCGTCTTGGGAAGAGCCAGTCCAACATCACACCCCTCCACAGCTTCCGCCAAACAAGCTAGTCCGAACGAGGCCCTGCGCTCAGCGCCGTCACATAGGCGGTCTCAGCTACCGTGGCTAAACGATCCCAACCAGAGTGTGCTACGACAGCCTGAGCGCCCTTGACCAATCTCTGACGGAGGGCGCCATCATCGAGCAGTTGGACTACCGCCGCGGCGAACGCAGCGGGATCGCCGGGTGCGATCAGGAGCCCTGAGACTTCGTGTTCAATGAAGCTCCGTGCCTCTCCAACGTCACTCGCGACGATCGCAAGACCAGCAGCCATCAACTCCAACAACTTGGCAGAACAGCGCGCCCGGTTAATCAGTGTATCACGAGCCGGCACAAGCGCAATAGCTGCTTCGGCCAGTGTAGTCGGAATATGGGCTGGTTCGAGCCAGCCACGGTAGTCCAGGAGCGACCGAAAACCATCGCGCTCGGCCAGAGCCAGCAGTTGCTGCTCCTCGCCATGCTCACCACGCCCGATAACCATGAGCCGTGCCGCAGGACGAGCGCGATGAATAGCGGCGAGAAGTGCACTAACTTCACTCAGGCTGAACTCCCAGAAGCGAGTATAGAGGAGCAGCGGTGACGACTCCTCCCGCGCTGCCATGGGACGAAGCCCATCCGACACCAGCTCAACCCCATTTGGCAGGTAGAAGACCCGCCCGGGATCAACACCCATCGCCCAGACCAGACTCTCCAGCGTGCGACTAGCTACGGTAACCGCGGCCGCACGCCGCGGTAGGTCACGCTCTTGCCATGCAAAGAGGCGGCGTGCATAGCCAGGGTAGTCAAGCAGATCGTTCCAGCCACCAGGCCCCTCCCAGTCGTCGGTATCCACAACTAGCGGGATACGTGCCACCGGTGCACCCAGAGCGGCCAATCCACCGTAGCCTTTAGGTTTGAAGAGGTGCAGGAGGTCGGGCTTGGTGGCAAGGGCCGAGCGGAGCATGGTGAAACTCTGCTCTACCACTGCCACTGGGCCAGGTGTACGGGGCCGAGGGGTGTGGATCACCCGAACTGCACCGTGGAGGTGGCATGTTCCGGCGTCCTCAGGATTGTGCACCGGCGGTGCAACAATGCTCACCAGATGACCGCGCCGCGTCAGCGCCTGGGCCAAGGGGAGCATACGCGCAAGGAGGGTCCCTTTGGGCCTAATGCCAAAGGGGGCGAGCATGATGACACGTAGTGCCGAACCTCCGGCAGCAGACAGCGTAGAAGCATGCGCCTGCCTCACCATTATGCACCGCGACCCTGACGAATGATTGCCATCATCTCATCAACCCGTGTCACCTTCACCCGCGGTCGTCCCTGCTGAGCGCCTGCTGCTGCCTCGTACGCATCCAGTCGCTTCCAGTCGGCGTAGGTGACATAGTCAACCCCGCGCTCATGCAGCAGCGCCGTTACATCAGCGTCATCTGCGGCACCAGGCAAGCCAGGTAGATCCGCAAGCATACTGACCACCGTAGCTGCCGCATCTGGTTTATTTGTCCCAATCACGCCGGAGGGACCACGCTTCGCCCAACCAACCACATACTCACCAGCAATCGGCGTCCCTTGCTCCTCGTCGATCACGCGCCCATCAATATTGGGAATCGTACCACTCCCACGGCTGTAGGGAACGTCTAGGAGGGGTACGCCGCGATAGCCCACGGAGCGCAGCACTAACCCGCAGGGAAGCGTCTCAAAGTTCCCACTGCCCTGAGCGCGCACGCTCCCATCAACTGCCTGTACAAGCTGATTACGCTCGATCTTGACCGCGCTTACATGCCCGGCTTCGCCAAGCAGTTCAACCGGTGAAGCGAGGAAGCGCATCAGAATGCGTCGCGGAGCTCCGCTACGACCACGGGCAGCGTAAGCACGTAGCAGTTCAATATTCTTCTGAGCGGTCTTATCCTCAGCCAGGCTCGCCACGCTGAGGGCATCGAGCTCAAGGTCAGCCGGATCAACAATCACATCAACCCCAGGCAGTTCGCCAAACTCCTTCAACTCAGGCGTCGTGAACGCAGCCTGGGCAGGACCGCGCCGCCCCAGCATGACGACCTCGCGCACTCGACTCTGGCGTAGGGCTTCAAGGGCATGGTCTGCCATGTCGGTCTTCGCCAGATCATCGGGATCGCTGACCAGGATACGGGTCACGTCCATGGCCACATTCCCATTGCCAACGACCACCACCCGCTCATGGGTGAGATCAAACTGGAACTGCTGATAGTCGGGATGACCGTTGTACCAACCGACAAAGATGGTCGCCGGCAAGCTTCCGTGGAGATCTTCGCCCGGAATACCCATCTTGCGATCCGACTGAGCACCAACCGCATAGATCAGTTGATCGTAGTGGGCTTTGAGATCGGCACGGGTCAGGTCACGACCAAAGGTCACATTCCCAAAGTAGCGAACACCCGTACCCGCGGCGAGTTTATCATACACGCGGGTAACAGCCTTGATCGACTGGTGATCAGGAGCAACCCCCTCGCGGACGAGCCCATACGGTGTGGGCAAACGGTTGAAGAAGTCGATCTGACAGACCAGCTGTTTCTGCTTGAGTAGGGCCTCAGCAGCATAAAATCCAGCCGGCCCGGCGCCAATAATGGCGACGCGTAGGGGACGGTCGGTGGTTCCCAAGTGCACGCTCACGCTACTACCCCTGTGTTAGGCATGGTTCAATTTCGGCCGCGCCAGCTGGGCCGTCTGGTGATCCCAGGGCTAGGTTGAGTTTTTCGAAGTACGGGAGTCAAGGCTCAGGTAGCTACTCCTCGATATTCTCATCCTCGTCGTTGATCTCCTGATCAATCTCCTCCAGGCCCAACTCTTCCTCTTCCTCAGGACCGATATACTCCTCACTATCGGCCTCGCCCTCATCACTCTCCTCAGCCTCCTCGAGCAGATCTTCATACTCCTCGTAGCGCAGACCGGAGACATAAGTAGCCCCCTCGCCGAGTTTCCCAGGGAAGGAGATCCGGTTGCGCTGGCTGGGATCCTGGTAGGTTTCACGGATCAACAGGCGCACGATACGTGGATCGTTCTGGGCAATTGCCGCGAGGTAGCGATTGCCGCCATTGATCAGTTCGGCGAGGCGCTGACCGAGCTTTGGCTCTAGGCGTCCCACAATGGTGCCATCGGCATCAACCACGAAGACGGTCTTCCCATTCACCCGGAATTCCATCTTCTCACCGGTGACCAGCGCGTCAACTGCGGGGCTACGCGGTACGTCGATCAGAGCCGTGATCGCGGTGCGGCCAGTCTCCGTAATAAACATGCGCAGATCGACCTGTTGGCGCGGTTTGCGGTTCGCCTGGCCGCTCTCAAAGCCACGTGCGATGAGGGCATCAAGGCGGGCGACATTCTTTCGCGCAATGCTGTTCGTCGGGTTCAGGCGCAAGGTATGCTGGTAGGCGTCGTGAGCCTCAGTATACTGCCCCTGCTCCATGAGTGCCTTCCCGAGACGGTTGTAGGTATCGGGATCCTCACCAAGTTGGAGGATCTGCCGATTGATATCGGCGGCCTCGTCCCAACGATTCATTGCCGCGAGCTCAATAGCTTTTTCTTGTAGCTTACGGCGAATACGCTGTTTCTCATCTTGTCGTGCCAACGTCGGCTCCTTAGAGATGTTTCAAGTTTGGCTGCGCCAGCGTGACTGTCTGGCGACACCAGGGCTAGGTTCGGTTGTTTCGTGGAGGGCGCAGCCCTCCACACCTCCCGCAGGCTTGTCACGCTGATGGGTGGGGGGCTACGCCCTACGCAAGTGAGGCACCGGTCGAAACCAAGCTCCCTTGGAGCGCCCACGGTCCAGTCTGCTTGATCTCTACTGAGACAGTCTGTCCGGTGAGATCATCGGGGTGGGCAAAGAAGACGAGCTTATTATTCGGACTACGTCCACGCCAGCGACCCTTGCTCTCACCCTCCACCAACACCTCTACAGTCTGACCCAGGAAGCGCTGATTGAGCTCCGTGGCGATCTGCTCCTGGAGGCGTTCAAGGGCACGGCGGCGCGCCTCCTTCTCAGCCTCAGGCACCGCAAGGGCGAGATCCTGCTCCTGTTCGGCCGCAAGCGTACCCGGGCGCGCTGAGAACGCAGCAATATGAACCTTATCGAAGCGAATCTCTTCACAGAGGGCCATGGTCTGTGCAAAATCCTCCTCACGCTCACCCGGATGACCCACGATGATATCGGTGGTCAGTGACACATTGGGGATGGTTGCCCGCATGCGCTCGACCAGGGCGCGGTAGCGCTGGGCAGTATACCCGCGACGCATTAGCTTGAGAAGAGCATCAGAGCCTGCCTGTACGGGTAGGTTGATGTCGGGCATACAGCGTGGTAGCTTCGCTACGGTCGTGATCAGCCGCTCAGTCATCCAGGCAGGGTGGGAGGTCAGGAAGCGTAAGCGCTGGAGACCAGGAACCGTATGAACCGCCTCAAGGAGATCGGCGAGTTGCGGACGACCGGGAAGATCATGGCCCCAAGAATCGACGATCTGGCCAAGGAGGGTGATCTCGCGGGCACCGCGGGCAACAATCCGACTGCACTCCTCGACGAGCTCTTCGAGCGGGCGTGAGCGTTCACGTCCACGGCGCAGCGGAATCACACAGTAGGAGCAGCTCATATTGCAGCCATACTGGATCGGTACATGAACCGACACTGGGGGGTGCGTCCAGTTGGCTACGGGAAGGGCCGGCTCGTCGAGCGTGTAGATCGGGTTAGGCGCAAGGGCAACCACCTCGTCGACAGCCGAGGGCGAGACGAAGTGATCAACCATGGGCAGCTGGCGCTCAAAAATAGAGCGGTGGTTTGGCCCCACCATACAGCCCCAGAGCACGACCCGGGTATCAGGCTGCTCTCGCTTCACCCGCACAAGCTCGCCGAGCTTCCCGAGAATGCGCTCCTCGGCACTCGCACGGACGCTGCACGAATTGAGCACGATGAAACTCGCATCATCAGGGCGTTGTGCGGGGCTATACCCGACGCCCTGCAGCGCAGCCTCGAGACGCTCTGAGTCAGAGACATTCATCTGGCAGCCAACCGTCCAGACATAGTAGCGTCGCTCACGCGGTGCGCTATCACGGTCTGACTTGGCAAGCAGGCCAGGCTGGTCAATAAACAGCAGATCTTGCATAGCTGAATGTGGCCACGAATCGTTCTACCAAACAATAATGGGAAGTCCAGAGGAGATACTTCGATCCGTCGCTTCACGGAGCAGTTCTAGACAACGGTACGCCTCAGCTTGGTGGCTCACACCAGAGGCGATGAGGCGGGGAGCCAGTTCGACCAGTTCACGCTGAAGTGCGTATGATGAGCCGAAGAAGGCGTTATCCTCTTCACCATCCTCATTCTCAAAGGGCAACCAGACGGGTTGGGCAAAGTCAACCGGAAGGAAGTAGCTGTTGATCCCCTGGAGGTTGACCAGGTGGGCAAAGCGGGTTTGGGTCAGTTCATCCCAAATATCCGTGACGGCACGATCGAGATCGTCATAGATGACGGGACCATCTTCGATCACCTCACCAAGATCGTCGCCACGCTCGAGGTGAACCGCGAGGCGTGAGAGTTGGTAGAGGGCACCCATATTCGGTAAGCCACCCTCCCAGATCTGGGTTCCCGGCATGGCGAGCAGATCAACATCAATGCCCTCATCGCGGAGATGATCCTGCACCAGAGAGACCGACTCATACTCTTCATCGTAAGCTGCGCGGTCCTCATCGGGGCGCACCGTGATCATCGAACCGACGGCGAGGTCGAGCTCGGTAGGCTGATCGACATCGCTCATGGAACCTCCTTGAAGCCGATTGCAACACACCATTGGACAGTATACCATAACCTGTTTTTATGCTTCGTACATCGCCACCCTAGGCCGCAAGGGAGTGTTGCTTGCCTTGATGCGTTTTTCCCAAACGGCGCTTCTATGTTATGCTTGTTGCTGGTAAGCACCTGGTATGAGGGACACAACCCACGCCTTGAGCCTGGGTAACCTCGTGCAGAGGCGTGTGAGGGCTACGCCCTCCACAAAAAACTAGCTCAACCCTAGTCGCGCCAGACAGCTAAGCCGGCGCAGCCGAAACCAAACCATCCCTCATCGTTGAACTCCTGGAGTCTGCCTGTGCAACTTGTGATCAACGGGAGTTTCTGGGGTCAACCAAATGTTGGAAGTGGGCAGTATCTTCACGGGTTAGTGCGCTGGCTACCACAGGTAGCGCCCAGACACCGCTACCTCCTGCTCACACCGGCACACGGATCTGAAGGCCCCCCCCCGCCACCAGGAGTGACGCTGGTACGGGTACGAACGCCCCTCGACCGCGTAGGGAGGAATCTAGCGAAGCTCGCCTTCGAGCAGGTAGCCATGCCCTACCACGCATGGCAACTCACACGACGTCAGGGAGTGGCGCTCCTACTGACCCCCTACTTTGCACCACCCCTCTGGTCACCACTACCGACGGTAACGACGGTGGGGGATCTTATCCCGCTGCTGCTCCCCGAATATCGAGGTGGCTTCCATGTGCGCCTCTACATGGCTCTGGTACGACGTGCGGTGCGTCGGAGCAACCACCTGCTCACCTTCTCCAACCATAGTCGTACCGATATCTTACGCAATCTGCATATTCCTGCGCAGCAGGTCACAGCGATCTTTCTTGCCCCCAGTGAGCACTACTGCCTCGGTGACCGTGCCGCTGCACGCGATTACGTTGCGCGGCGCTACGGCATTGGCGGACCGTTCATCTACTACGTGGGTGGCCTGGACGCACGCAAGAATGTGACGATGCTCATCCGCGCCTTTGCGCTGTTGCGTGGGCGCGGGGTGCAGGCAACCCTCGTCATTGCGGGCAGGGCCCTCGGGCGGGATCGGCAGCTCTTCCCCGATCTGGACGCCATGATTGCCGACATGGAGCTCGGTTTGAGTGTACGGCGTGTTGAGGTTTCGTATGAGGAGGGCCCGCTCTTCTACCGTGCCTGTACGATCTTCGCGTTCCCCTCACGCTACGAAGGGTTTGGTCTCCCACCCCTGGAGGCCATGGCGTGTGGTGCACCGGTTGTGGTGAGCGATGCCAGCAGTCTGCCCGAGGTCGTTGGCCCAGCGGCGCTACGCGTAGCCCCCGATGATCTGGTGGGCTGGGCGGCAACGCTCGGGCGCCTCCTCGGTGACGCAGAGCTCCGCGAGGAGTTGAGCACCCAGGGACTGACCCACGTCGCACGCTTCTCGTATCAGCGCGTCGCCGAGCAGACGATCGCGCTCCTCGAACGCATTGTAGGCTGATCGGTGGCCCTCATCTAACCTACGCCGGCCCAGCCTCGGTCGGGAGACGTGGAGGGCGGGGCCCTCCACAAAGATCTCCTAACCCAACGTTGGTATCGCCAAACAGTCACGCCGGCGCAGCCAAAACCGAACTACACCCAAGGGCATCACACGTTGGCCTCAACACCCTTGAGTGCAGCGACGACAAGGTCGCGGTTGAGGCGGGCGATCGTATCCAGGCTGATCTCTTTGGGGCAGACCGACGAGCACTCACCAATATTGGTACAGTTCCCGAAACCCTCGGCATCCTGGGTAGCCACCATGTTGACCACACGCTGGTGGCGCTCGGCCTGGCCCTGGGGGAGAAAGCCGAGGTGAGCAACCTTGGCTGCCGTAAAGAGCATCGCCGAGCCGTTGGGGCAGGCAGCCACACAGGCACCGCAGCCAATACATGCCGCGGCATCCATCGCCTTATCCGCATCCTGCTTGGCTACAGGGATGGCATTCCCATCGGGCGCCGAGCCCGTTGAGGCACTGATGTAGCCACCCGCCTGAATGATACGATCGAAGCTCGAACGGTCCACCACCAGATCTTTCATGATCGGGAATGGCATAGCACGCCATGGTTCGATCGTGATCGTATCCCCATCACTGAAGCTGCGCATATGCAGCTGACAGGTGGTGATCGCCTTCTTTGGCCCATGGGCTACGCCATTGATCATCAATGAGCACATCCCACAGATACCCTCGCGACAGTCGTGGTCAAAGGCAATTGGCTCATCACCCTTGACGATGAGATCTTGGTTGACCACGTCGAGCATCTCGAGGAAGGACATATCGGGGCTGACATGATCGGCCGCGTAGGTTTTGAACTCGCCTGGCGTCTTGCTATTTTTCTGGCGCCAGACTTTGAGGGTAAGCTTCATATCTTCCTCACCTGAAGTTTAGATGGGAGTCCACACCAACTACTTGTAGCTACGCTGACTGGGCTTCACATACTCGAAGGCGAGGGGCTCCTTGTGCAGTTCGGGCTTTGCCAGGTTACCGGTATACTCCCAGGCTGAGACAAACGAGAAGTTGGCATCGTCACGGAGCGCCTCACCATCTTCAGTCTGGCTCTCTTCACGGAAGTGACCGCCACACGACTCGGTACGGGTCAGGGCATCGATACACATTAGCTCACCGAGCTCGAGGAAATCGGCCACGCGCCCAGCCTTCTCCAACTCCTGGTTAAGCTCTCCGCTCTCCCCAGGGACCCGGACATTCTGCCAGAACTCCTCGCGCAACTCGGGGATGCGCTGCAGTGCCTTACGCAGACCGGCCTCATTGCGGGCCATGCCACACTCGTCCCAGATGATCTTCCCAAGTTCGCGGTGGAACGAATCGACCGTACGCTTGCCATTGATCTGCAACAGCTGCTGCGTGCGCTGCGCTACCTCCGCCTCCGCTTCGGCAAAGGCGACATGGCCAGTGTCGAGGTTCCCCGGCTTGATCTGGGCCAGGAAGTTGGCGATGGTGTAGGGTAGCACGAAGTAGCCATCGGCGAGGCCCTGCATCAAGGCTGAGGCCCCGAGACGATTTGCGCCATGATCAGAGAAGTTCGCCTCGCCGGCCACAAAGAGGCCGGGAATGGTACTCATCAGGTTGTAGTCAACCCAGAGGCCACCCATCGTATAGTGAATGGCCGGGTAGATGCGCATGGGCGTCTCGTACGGGTTCTCGCCGGTGATCTGGGCATACATATCGAAGAGATTACCGTAGCGCTCGACAATCTTCGCCTTGCCTAGGCGCTTGATGCTATCGGCAAAATCGAGGTAGACGCCAAGCCCACCGGGTCCTACACCACGGCCCTCATCACAGACCTGCTTCGCATTCCGCGAGGCAACGTCACGCGGTACCAGGTTACCGAACGAGGGGTAGCGCTCCTCAAGGTAGTAGTCGCGCTCACTCTCGGGGATCTGGCGCGGGTCACGGGTATCTCCGCGCTTTTTCGGTACCCAGATGCGTCCATCGTTGCGCAGCGACTCACTCATGAGGGTCAGCTTGCTCTGATGGTCGCCCGTAACCGGGATGCAGGTCGGGTGGATCTGGGTGAAGCAGGGGTTACCAAAAAACGCACCGCGGCGGTGTGCGCGCCAGATGGCGGTCGTGTTACACCCCTTCGCGTTGGTGCTCAGGTAGAAGACATTTCCGTAGCCACCGGTTGCGAGCACCACCGCATCGGCAACATGGCGCTCAACCTTCCCAGTGACCATATCGCGAGTGATAATGCCACGGGCGCGTCCATCAACCAACACCAGGTCGAGCATCTCGGTGCGGGGGAACATCTTCACCGAACCGGCAGCAATCTGACGCTCAAGGGCCTGGTAGGCACCGAGCAGCAGCTGCTGGCCAGTCTGGCCACGGGCGTAGAAGGTGCGCGAGACCTGAGCCCCGCCGAAGGAGCGATTGTCGAGGTAGCCGCCATACTCCCGTGCGAAGGGCACACCCTGGGCTACACACTGATCGATAATATTGACCGAAACCTGGGCCAGACGGTAGACGTTACTCTCACGGGCACGGAAGTCGCCACCCTTCACCGTATCGTAGAAGAGGCGAAAGACCGAGTCTCCGTCGTTGCGATAGTTCTTGGCAGCATTGATACCACCCTGTGCTGCAATACTATGGGCACGGCGCGGGCTATCCTGGTAGCAGAAGCAGAGCACATTGTAGCCCTGCTCGCCCAACGTAGCCGCAGCCGCTCCACCGGCCAGGCCCGAACCAACCACAATCACCGTGTAACGGCGTCGATTCGCAGGATTGACCAGCTTCATCTCAAAGCGATGTTTATCCCAGCGCTGCTCGATTGGTCCACCCGGTGCCTTCGATTCCAGGCCCTTCACAAACTCTACCGTACGTGTTGTGGTACGCGTCGTTGTCTCGCTTGTTGTATCGCTCATCGCTGTAATCCTTAGGGATTTGGCTGCGCCAGCGTGACCATCTGGCGGCGCACCAGAGTTGGGTTAGCATTTTTTGTAGAGGGTCCTGCCCTCCACACCTCCCACAAGGGCTATCTCTCGGTCGGCTGCGCCAGCGTGACTATCTGGCGTTAGAGGCTTGTAAGGCGGTACATCCTACGCTGGTACGACGAACCCAGCCAGTACCGCAATGGGGAACGAGATGTTGCCAACCACCACGGCGAGGGCAATCAGCAGGGCGAGACCGCGGAGGAGGCCAGTGTACATTGCGCCATTCAGGCCCAGGGTCTGGAACATACTCCATACCCCATGGAAGAGGTGCAGACCGAGGAAGAGCATGGTCAGCACGTAGAACCCTGAGACGATGGGATTCTGGAAACCGAAGACG
>CAIWUD010000584.1 GCA_903915775.1 uncultured Chloroflexota bacterium
AGCTGCGGAGAGATCGCGCCTCATGGCCGCCCCTTGTGTATCACCGTCACGAGCCCATGTGGAGCAGTGTAGATGCGTACCAGACGACCCATTGTTGCGACCCTGCTCGTGTTGATGGCTCTCGTCGTTCTCTCACTCATGTTCGGCCATGTAGGAGCTCAGCCCTCCACCCCAACAGAGCCACTGCCACCAGCAACCACCGTACCGCCCCAGGCACCGCCTACGCCAACCTCTGCTGCGCCGACGCAAACGGCAACGCCACCGCTCACATCGACGGTCGCGCCCGCCCCCGAGCCGACGCTCACCATCCCGCAGGCCCTTGATTGGATTCGCAGCTTGGCGATACCTGCGCTCATTGCCATATCTGCTGCTCTCGTTGTGCTTTGGCGCGAGCGTATCACGCGCTGGTTCGATCGGAAGATGGGTGGGCAACGGTATGACCTTAAGGAGGAAGTGGAGCGCGCAGCGCAGAAGAAGAAGGTCGAAGACGAATGGAAAGCCAAACAGTTCCAAGCGACGTTACCGGCTGGTATCGTGCACTATCTTGATTGGCTCCAGGCAGAATACGGCTCTACGCAGCCGCTCGGCATTGCCACCGAGCAGGTGCAACTCAGTCTTGATGCTGTTCACGTACCGCTACGAGTGGTCGAGCGGAGTGCGATCGATGTCTACCGCAGGCGCATGCAAGGTGAAGATCGGCAAACATCGGTGCAGGAGGCGGCCGATGCCGAGAATCGTAGCAGGTATGTGTTTGAACTACTGAGCGAGCCGACTCTGTTGGCGGCACGCCAACTGCCTCCAACCAACCAGGGGCGACGGCCGGTGAAACGCCCCCTGCCGACTGACGATGACCCCTCACCACCACTTACCACCACGCGCTTGTTGCTGCTTGGCGATGCGGGAAGTGGAAAAACGATGACCCTACGCTACGCAGCGCTACGCCTTGCTGTTGCGTATCGTCGGGGTGACGCCTCGCTGCTCGTAGACGCCGATGGTGGCATGCAGCTCTATCTGCGGCAGCCGCCACTACCGATCTATGTCCGGCTGACGCTGTTTGCAGCCACAATCCCGGCTGATTTGCATGACCTACCGCCGCAGGAGCGGGAACGTTATACCGGTGCCCCCCCCGACCTTTTCCTCAAGTGGCTGGATCGGGAGATGGTGAAGTATTGTGCTATTCAGGAGGGTGTGCTTTCGTCGCTGATCATGAAAGATGATGGTAGGGTTCTCCTGCTACTCGACGGGCTAGATGAGGCGGGTGATGATCAGGGCCGAGCGTATCTCGCGCAGGTGATCGATAATCTGGCACGTCGCTATGCGAAACAACGCTATGTCGTTGCGAGTCGTACAGCAGGTTACCGTGGGGGTGTCTACCTACCCGAATTCCTCGAACAACACCTGAGCCCCCTGGATGAACCAGCAGCTCAAGCCGTGCTCTCCAAGTGGTTCGATGCCGTGTATGCACGCCTGGCAGCGTCCGGGCGTCGTCGACAAGACGCTGCCGCTGATCAGGCTGCCCAACTCTGGGGAGCAGTCAAGCACAATGATCGCCTTCTCGAAATGGCGATGAACCCGCTCTTGTTGACGGCAATGGCGCTGCTCCAGTTCAATAGCGTCAAGCTCCCCGACCAACGGGCGAAGCTATACGAGAAGCTGATCGAGCTCCTGCTCGACCTCTGGCGTAAGCAGAACGTGGCCAATGACACGCTCGTGATGAGCGTTGCACAGCTCGCGACCGAGCAACGCCGACTGGAGGTACTTGCCCTGTCGATGCAGCAACAATCGCAGCAGGTTCGTGAGGTAACGGTCAGTCAGGCGCAGGGATGGCTCAGTCCACTCTATGTGCAACGATTGAAGATCGACCGTGAGGCAGCCGATGAGCGGGTACGCGACCTGCTCCACCGCCTCGCCGTAGATAGCGGGATCATCCAGCGACGCGAGGATATGTACTCATTTTCCCACTACACGTTTCAGGAGTATCTGGCGGCACGGGCGCTCGATAGCCTCGACAACCGCGACAACCGTGACAGTGGGCCAGATAGTGTAGCATTCCTTCTGGAGTACAGCGGTAATGCACGCTGGCGTGAGACCTTGCTGCTCGCTGCCGGCTACTGGAGTAATGGTCAGCAACTTCCTAAAACGGAGCGGCTCCTGCGGGGGTTGCTCGACATGGGTGAGCCTGAAAGACTGCTCCTTGCTGCCGCTGCACTTGCCGATGTCGGGGTGGTTGAGGAGCTAACCACCCTGCGAGATGAGGCTACCGCCCGCCTGCGCACCCTCGCCGCCCTCACCGGCGCCTGGGCTACCGCCGCCCACCCCGACCCCGTGCTGCGCAACCGTGCGGCAACCATGCTCGATCGGCTGGATGCCGACAGTGACCGGCCTGGTCTCGACATGACCAGCGCCGACTACTGGGCGGACAGGATCGAGCCGGGCACGTTCAGCATGGGTGACAACAATGGGCGGTTTGACGACGAAAAGCCGCAGTTCAACTACCCTATCCGCCGTCCCTACGCGCTGGCGCGCTTTCCGGTGACCAACCGCCAGTACCTGCTGTTTGTCGAGGCCCTGGC
>CAIWUD010000585.1 GCA_903915775.1 uncultured Chloroflexota bacterium
CGAACTCCTCTTCGGCCCAGGGGGCCTGTGCACGTATCGTCATGATGGCGTTCCTTGTTCCGCAAGCTTCAGGTCTACAGGTTCCCGCCCCTATCGTACCATGGCCGATGGTCGTACAAAAGTTGTGGGTAAAGATATGCCCAACGGGGGAGGGGTGGGGTGGGGGTAAAAGGCGCTAACTCCGTGAAGCAATACAAGTAGCCGTTCCACCGTAGCGAGTTGGCTTGGAGTGTTGATGCTCAGAAAGGAGTGGCCATCAGGATCGTGGCGGCGCACAATGGCTGCGTCGAGGTAGCTGACGCGCACCTGGGGGAAGAAGCAGGTGATCTGGCGCTCGCCGGCAGAGAGTGCCCGTTGCATGGGCCCAAGACAGCTGCGCGCATAGATCGCGTGCAGTGGCTCAACACCGAACGGGTTGCGACTCGCCCCTGGTTGCGCTGTGGCGGGCACGAGGATGTCGTACGTGCGTGGGAGGGCCAACATCGCCGCAAGGAGGGACGGGGCAAGGAGTGGCATATCGCAGGCCAGCACCAGGGCATAGGGTGTGCGCAGCAACTCCAGGGCCGAGGCAATCCCACCAAGCGCACCTCCGCCGGGGTAGCGATCAGCAATGATCGCTGCAGGCAGGCCTGACCACGCTTCCGGATCGTTCAGCACCACCATTACCTCCGGGCAGAGGGTGGCAGCAAGCGTAACCGTGCGCTCCAGGAGTGTAGGGCCACTGGCACCCCAGAGGCGCAAGCGACGCTTGTCACAGCCGAGGCGTCGACTCTGGCCACCGGCAAGTATCACTGCAGTGACTCGATCCAGCGGTTCCTCACTCAGGGCCGACCTCCCGCCTGTAGACTACTGTAAACTTGAGCTACTACCTTGAGGAAGTAGCGCTCGAGCTCGTGCGAGAGCTGCAACTCCGCTGCGCTGAGCTGCAACTGGCGCACCTCCTCAAAAAACCAGCGCACCATGCTGCTCTGATGCTGGTAGGTCACCCCGCTACTCGGCAGCACCTGGACCGCCCAGCGCAACTCGCTGTCGGCCAGGGAGGGCAACTCAAAGAGGAGTACCGAGCGCACCAGTTCAAGCAGCCGCTCGACCGCCACTTCCGAGAGACGATCGACGGCAGGGTAGCTCTCCTCGAGCCGTAGGGCCTGGGTGAGTTCAGGGTAAGCCTGCAACAGCCGTTGGGCAACACGCCGACCGAGTGATTGATGCACCTGGTGGAGCTTGGCCGCAAGTTGCGTGGCAACACTACTATCCATACGGGGTGCCTCTCAGTGTCGACGTCGTACGCCGTCATGCGCTACAATAGTCTTCGTGAGTCGCCTCACGAGTGTAGCATAGGTTTCGTTTCGGCGTCGCCAGCGTGACACTCTGGCGACGCCAGGGCTAGATTAGGTTTTTTTGTGGAAGGCAAAGCCATCCACACCTCCCGTACGATTATTAAGCTCAAAAGAGTAGGTCTACGACGAGTGAATCTCGACTATCTCCAACGTATTCTCACCAGTCGGGTCTATGACGTCGCCATCGAGACGCCGCTCCAGCCTGCTGCACGTCTATCAGACCGTCTCGGCAACGAGGTCTTCTTCAAGCGCGAAGATCTCCAACCGATCTTCTCGTTCAAACTACGCGGTGCCTACAACCGCATGGCGCATATGACGCCGGAGGAGCGGGCCTGTGGGGTGATCACCGCCTCAGCCGGCAACCACGCCCAGGGTGTAGCCTTCTCAGGGCAACAGTTGGGCCTGCGCACGGTAATTGTGATGCCCGTTACGACGCCAGAGATCAAGGTTAATGCATGCCGCGCCCGTGGCGCCGAGGTGCTGCTCTTTGGTGATAGTTATAGTGATGCCGAGGCTCATGCCTATACCTTGCAGGCCGAGCTCGGCCTGACCTTCATTCACCCCTACGACGATCCCCTCGTGATCGCCGGCCAGGGTACGATTGGTCTCGAGCTCTCGCAGCAGATGCGTGCCGACTCCTACCGCGTCTTTGTCCCCATTGGTGGCGGAGGCCTGATCGCTGGTATCGCGGTCTTTCTCAAGAGCCTGAATCCAAAGATTCAGATCATCGGGGTTGAACCCGACGACTCCGATGCCATGTTTCAGAGTGTACGTGCTGGTAAGCGCGTGAGCCTGGCCCAGGTGGGCATCTTTGTCGATGGAGTGGCGGTGCGTCGCGTTGGGGCACACACGTTTGACCTAGTCTGTCAGTATGTGGATGAGATCGTGCGGGTGACCACCGATGAGGTGTGCGCTGCCATCAAGGATGTCTTTGACGATACACGCGCAATTCAGGAGCCAGCCGGTGCGCTGGCAGTAGCTGGTCTGAAGCGTTACGTTGCTGAGCGTGGATTGCGGGACGAGAAGCTGATTGCCCTGACCTGTGGGGCCAATGTGAACTTTGGCCGCCTGCGTCACGTTGCCGAACGGGCCGAGATTGGTGAGCAGCGGGAAGCCCTGCTCGCAGTCACGATCCCTGAGCGCCCTGGCTCATTTAAGCGCTTCTGCCGCGATCTGGGTCGTCAGAATATCACCGAGTTTAACTACCGCTATGCCCCTCGCCCCGATGCCCATATCTTCGTCGGGGTTGAACTGGCGCACCCCGCTGAGCGTGCCAGCGTCGTAGCCCGCCTGACTACCCAAGGCTACGAGGTGCTCGATCTGACCGGTAACGAGCTTGCGATCATCCACCTGCGACACCTCGTGGGTGGACGCGCCCCTGAGGCTACCAACGAGCGTCTGTTTAGCTTTGAGTTCCCAGAACGGCCTGGTGCACTACTTCAGTTTCTCGAGTCGCTCGATGAGTCCTGGAATATCAGTCTGTTCCACTACCGCAACCATGGGAGTGCCCATGGACGCGTGTTGGCTGGTATCCAGGTACCTGATGAGGCACTGCCGCGCTTCCGCAACTCGCTGTCCCGTCTAGGTTACCGTCACCAGGATGAGAGCGACAATCCGGCCTATCGGGTCTTTCTCGTTTGAGGGATGTGACTGCGTCACCCTTGATAGTCTGGCGCCACCAAGGCTAGGTTAGGTTTTTTTGTGGAGGGCTACGCCCTCCACACCTCCCGCACGGTGGCTGCACCACCAGGGCTACGCCCTCCACACCTCCCGCACGGTGGCTGCACCACCAGGGCTACGCCCTCCACACCTCCCTCACGGTGACTGCACCACCAGGGCTACGCTCTCTTCTATACCTCCCACATGGTTAAGAATTTCGTACGTAGGTGGTGAAACCTTATCCAAAGAGCTTCGCTGTGCGTGCTACATTGACCCGGGGTCTTGCCTACGGGCAGCTTCGAACCGTAGGCCCAGCACAAGCATGAGGCCGTTGTGAAACATGTGGTGATCATTCATTCCGGGGAGGGTGATGAGGTTCGCCGGATCACGCTACACGATCAGATCGTGGCAGTGCGCCGTGTCGGTTCAGGTTCCGATCTCACCCGAGCCCGTGATCTCATCGTCGCTGCAGATGGTCAGGTGGATGCTATCGCCCTGGAGGGGCTACCGATGCGGCTCCAGCTCCGCTTCGGTGAAAGCGCGCGCAGCTACCAGTTGGGGGCGCAGCTTGCCGCCGTCGCGCAGCGAACGCCCGTCGTGGATGGTACAGGTGTTCGCACCCTCCTCGAACGCTGGGCAGTGAGCCTCACCGATCACGATCAACCAGGCCTCTTTGCGCAGAAGCGGGTGCTCATGGTGCCTGGGCTACACCATGACGGCCTAAGGAATGGCCTCGAACGGCGTGCCGCTCTGGTGCGCTACGCCGATCTACCCATCTACCTTGGCCTTCCGGTACTACCCGGTGTGGCGAGTCGACAAGCGTTAGCGCTGGCCAGTGCTCCACTCCTCGATCGCCTGAAGCTGCGTGGGCTCAAGCACCTTCACGGATCGCCACCCGTCGACCGTCGGCGTACCGCCGCCCTCTTTCACTGGGCGGATATCCTAGCTGGCGATCTCGAGCTCATCCGGGCCTGGGCGCCGGCAAAACTTAGGCGCAAAACCGTGGTTGTCGAATCGCTACTCCAGGAAGATCTGGACGATCTACGTGAACGGGGTGTTTCACACGTCGTGGCGCTCTACGACACCCTGATTGCAGAGCCATGCCCATGGCGCTGGTCCGCTGCGGCCGTCGAAGCCCTCCTTGCCGCCCTCCGCCCCCGCCCCGAGGTTCCGTTGAGCGAGGATAGCTATCTCGACCTCCTCGCTCACCTCCACTGGACGCCA